>JANXNO010000567.1 GCA_025354075.1 Burkholderiales bacterium
GACCACGGGCGTGACGATGCGCATGATGGTGGCCGGGTCGGTGTAATGCGCGCCGAGCTGGCTGCGCTTTTTCGGGTCGAGCCCGCGCTCGAACAGGGTGCCGAAAATGGCGACGTCAATCGCGCTCCAGTTGAGCGTGGATGCGGTTTTGAGCGCAGCGACGTCCATCGGCGTGATCATTGGGACGTCGATTTTCTGAAAGAGCCCACCGTTGAACCACGGAATGTCTTCCATGCCGAACAGGCCGCCGTTTTGCATCTTTTCGAAGAGTTCGATCAGAGCGCCGCGCAACTTGTCCGGCGTGATCTGCTTGGCCACGAGCTTTTCAAACAAGCGCTCGGGCAACAGGCCGACGTCTTCCGCAAAGAAGCAGAACAGGCATTGCGTGAGGAAGTGCGCGACACGCTCGGGCGGCTCACGCCTTTCATTGCGCATACGCTCGGCCACGTCGGCGAAGGCACGGGCTGCGGCCTCGGTAATGTCGCGGTTGGTGCGTTTCGGCTGAAAACTGGCGGGGTCGGTGAAGGCGCGGCGCAGCAGTTCACGCTTGGCGGGATCGCTGAGTTCTTTCAGCGCGACTTCGTAAGTTTCGGTCGGATGCCCGGTGAACTGGGTGAAGATGCGGAACACCATGCGGTCGCAGACGACCAGAAACGGCGGATTGTCGACCGCGCTTGCGTAGTCCTTGAGCCGGCGCAGCGCGCCGACCAAATTACCGCCGGTTTTTGTGTTCCCAAGCGGAGACGCCACGCTTGAAAACGTCGGCGAAACCGCGTTTGCCGTCCAGCCGTTTGGCGCCAAATTCGAAGCTGTAGTTGTCGGCATCGTTTGGCGATTGAACGCCGAGAACGTTGCACAAATCAATGAAATGCGGCTGCGCGCCGCCGCGCTCGGCCCTGCCGTAGCCACCACCGCCAGGCGACCAGTGGCCAATAAAGTCTTCAGGGGTTATGCAGCAAATGTAGCGGGTTGCAACGACCCACAGATCGGTGCTGCAGAAGCGCTAGTTTCGACGCGATTTGACGTACGGTGATCGTAGCGAAGCATCAGCTTATGGCTGAAATACTTATTGCAATTGGGCTTAAAGCTGGAAATCGTCTTAAGTTGACTATTAGCCAAAAAGCCGCTTAACCCCATATTCCACGGGGCGTCGCCGAAAAAGTTGCTTGCGGGTCTGAATATCAGGAAATCGCTGCGCTGCCTACCGCTCAGCCACCGTCTTAGCCAATCGCTTCAAACTGGTTTGCAAACGCTCACTCTGCATTTTATCGGCGGTGGCACTCATTTGTCGCTTGTCTGCAGCGTTGGGCAATACCCGTGCCCGCCTCGCCAATGCACTATTTGATTGCGTCCTCACTGAAATTTCGTTAAATTTCAATCCCTTACGGTTTAGGTTTGTGAGCATTTCGGTGCTCATCAAGCGTGCAAAATGCGCGGCTTCTGGAGAATCCACCGTGAGTCTTAGTGTTGTTCCCGAGGCCGTTGCCATGATTACAAAGCGCTTCAGACGCTCCGGTACTGCCTCAATCAACACGTCGAATTGACGCGAGCCTTCACGGGCGTGTAGCAACGCAGCGCCCAGGGCGGGCATGCGGTCCAGAAACTGGGTTAAGCCCAGCGGTCGGGGATACAGCGCTCGTCGAGAGCCAGCAGTTTTGAGGAATTTCACGTGCAGATTATCGTTGTTTCGAGCGACTTTCGAACCAAGAAGAGCTTGTCGGTTGGCATTCCACAGGTGATCGGTCTGGTGTTGTCGCTGATGGTGGCGCTGGGCATGACGGCCACGCTTGCCAATTACCTGTCGCTTAAATATGCAGCTACCAGCAACCATCCATTGATTCGCAGCGTGTTGCTCGCCGATCAACACGCCGAGGCGAAACAGCGCCAGCAGCAGATTCAGGACAACATCAACAGCCTCGCGGTCAAACTGGGCGAGGTGCAGGCACACATGCTGCGGCTTGATGGCTTGGGCGAAAAGCTGGCCAAGGTCGCGGGCTTGAAGCCACAAGAACTGCCAAGCGCGACGGCCAATAGCGGTCGCGGCGGTGCGGCCACCGTGGGTGCGCCATTGTCAATTGATGATTTCGCCAAGCAATTGAGCGAGCTTTCCGGCACGGTCGATGTCAAAGCCGATCAGCTTACGGTGCTTGAAGCGCTGTTGGTGGAAGGCAGCGCGCAGCGCAAATTTCTGCCGACGCTGCCGCCGATTGAAAATATCAACTACACCTCGAACTTCGGTTACAGGATCGACCCATTCAACGGCCATTCAACGTTCCACGAAGGCGTGGACTTTGCCGCTGAATCCGGGACGCCCATTAACGCAGCCGCCAGCGGTAAAGTGATTTATGCAGATTTCCACCCCGCCTACGGCAAATGCGTCGAGATTGACCACGGCAACGGGCTCGTCACACGCTATGCGCATGGCTCCGAGCTGTTGGTCAAAGAAGGCGACCTCGTGGTGCGCGGACAGCGCATTTCGCGCGTGGGTTCGACCGGTCGCTCCACGGGGCCGCATCTGCATTTTGAAGTACGCCTTAACGGCGTCGCGCAAAACCCAGGTCGCTTCCTCGCGGTGCTCTGACACCAATTCATCGTCGGGCGTACCGCGCCCGTTCCGCCTCGCCGACCTCGTCGGCTTAAAATCTAGGGTTTCGCCCGCGCTGCCTCATCATGCATGGATAAGGCTCGCGGGCATTGCCACATTTGCCGCGCACTCAATCCGCGCGACCACAGACCATGATCGATAAATTCCTAAAAACTATTTTCGGCAGTCGCAACGACCGCCTGCTCAAAGCTTACCGTGCCCAGGTCGTCAAGATCAACGCGCTGGAACCCGGCCTGAAGGCGCTGACCGACGATGAGTTGCGCGGCAAAACTGCTGAATTCAAACAATGCATTGCTGCAGGTGAAACGCTCGACGAACTGTTGCCGGAAGCGTTCGCTGTCTGCCGCGAAGCAGGTCGTCGCGTGCTGGAGATGCGTCACTTCGACGAACAGTTGCTCGGCGGCATGGCGCTGCATGCAGGCAAAATTCCGGAAATGCGCACAGGCGAGGGCAAGACGCTCACCGCGACGCTGGCGATTTATTTGAATGCGCTGTCCGGTAAGGGCGTGCATCTGGTCACGGTGAACGATTACCTCGTGGTGCGTGACGCCGACTGGATGGGTCGCATTTATCGTTTCCTGGGCATGAGCGTCGGTACCGTGACGTCGCAACAGGACAACGCGTCAAAAATCGCCGCCTACGCGGCCGACATCACCTACGGCACCAACAACGAGTTCGGTTTTGATTACCTGCGCGACAACATGGAATACGCGGTGGCGGATCGTCGCCAGCGTGGGCTGAATTACGCCATCGTCGACGAGGTCGATTCCATTCTGATTGATGAGGCGCGCACGCCGCTGATCATCTCCGGTCAAGCGGAAGACAACGTCGAGATTTATTACAAGATCAACGAGCTGGCACCCAAGCTGGTCAAGCAAAAAGACGAGGCGTCAGCCGGTGATTACTGGGTTGATGAAAAGGGCCGCCAGGTTCACCTGTCCGAGCAGGGCCACGAGCACGCTGAACAATTGCTTGAGCAAATGGGCCTGCTGCCGACCGGTGCAAGTTTGTATGACGCGGCGAACATTTCGCTGATGCATCATGTGTACGCCACGCTGCGTGCGCATGCGCTGTACAACCGCGACGAGCATTACGTCGTGCAAGATGGTGAGGTCATCATCGTCGACGAATTCACCGGGCGTTTGATGTCGGGCCGGCGCTGGAGCGAAGGCTTGCATCAAGCGGTTGAGGCGAAAGAGGGCGTGCCGATTCAGCGCGAGAATCAGACGCTCGCGTCGATTACCTTCCAGAACTATTTCCGCATGTACGGCAAGCTCGCTGGCATGACTGGAACGGCCGATACCGAAGCCTACGAATTTCAACAGATTTACAACCTGGAAACGGTGATCATCCCAACTCATCGCGACATGGTGCGTCGCGATGAAAACGATTTATTCTTCAAATCGACGGCGGAAAAATACGCAGCAGCGGTTCACGATGTTCGCGATTGCTTCACACGCGGTCAACCGGTACTCGTGGGTACGACGTCCATCGAAAACTCCGAGCTGATCGCGGCGATGTTGACCAAGGAAAAATTGCCGCATCAGGTGTTGAACGCCAAGCAGCATGAGCGCGAAGCTAGCATCGTGGCGCAGGCCGGTTTGCCCAACATCATCACGATCGCCACCAACATGGCCGGTCGCGGCACCGACATCGTGCTCGGCGGCGCGATTGAGCCCGAGCTGCGTGCCATTCGTGAAGACGAATCGCTGACACCTGAGCAGCGCAAAGAAAAAATGGCGACGCTGCAGGCTGAATGGCAGAAGCGTCACGACGCTGTGCTCGCGGCGGGTGGTTTGCGCATCGTCGGCACCGAGCGCCATGAGTCGCGCCGCATCGACAACCAGTTGCGTGGTCGTGCGGGGCGTCAGGGCGATGCCGGTTCCAGCCGCTTCTTCCTGTCGGCCGAAGATCCGCTGATCCGTATCTTCGGCGGCGACCGCATGAAGAACATCATGACGCGTCTACGCATCCCCGACGGCGAGCCGATTGAGGCGGGCATCATGACGCGGCAGATCGAAAAGGCGCAGCTCAAGGTGGAGTCGCGCAACTTCGATATTCGCAAGCAATTGCTTGAATATGATGACGTGGCCAACGACCAACGCAAAGCCATTTACGAACAGCGTAATCATCTGCTAGAACACACTAACGTCAGTGACACGGTGCGTGACATGGTCGGTGGCTGGGTTGAAGACACCGTCAACCTGCATGTGCCGCCGGAGAGTCAGGAAGAGCAGTGGGACTTGCCTGCCCTTGAGTCTGCGTTGCACGAGATTCATGTCCATGCGCACGTTGGGGAATGGTTGAAAGCCGAGCCCGATCTCGACGATACCGACATTCGCGAACGTTGCAAAAAAGCGGCGCTCGACACGTACAACGAGAAGCGTCAAATCGCGGGCGACGACGTGTTCAGCCAGTTCGAGCGCAATATCCTGTTGCAGATCATGGACACGCAGTGGCGCGAGCATTTGTCAAATCTTGACCTGCTGCGTCAGGGTATTCATCTGCGCGGCTACGCACAGAAAAACCCGAAGCAGGAATACAAACGCGAATCGTTTGAGATGTTCGGCGGCATGCTGGACCGCTTCCGAGCAGAAGTGGTTCGCATTTTGATGACGGTGCAAGTGCGCACCGAGGCTGACGCGCAGGCCGTTGAGCCTGCGCCCGCGATGCAAAATGTGTCGTACAAACATGCCGATGTGGATGGATTGACGGGCGAAGAGGAGGTTGCCGTTGCGTCTGACGATGGCAATCAGCCTATCGTCAACGAAGGCCCGAAGCTTGGCCGCAATGATCCGTGCTGGTGCGGCTCGGGCAAGAAATACAAGCATTGCCACGGGCGGCTGGATTAACCCCTGAAACCGCCGATAGCGGTTGGCGATTTTGTAGGAGCGGCTTGCCGCGATCAGCGTAAGGCGTAACTTCGCTGCTGGTCGCGGTAAGCCGCTCCTACGTTCGGATCATCATAAAACTTTTGAATCATGCCAGTTTCCTACGCCCCTCTAGACCCCGTTCTCGCTCACCCTGTCGCGGGGGTGCGCTTCGCTGCCGTGCAGGCGGGCGTACGCAAACCCAATCGCTACGACCTGCTAATTGCTGAGTTCGACGAAGCAACGGCAGTCGGTGGCGTGTTCACGCTGAACCGCTTCGCCGCCGCGCCAGTACAGGTGTGTCGCGAACATTTGGCGGCCAGCGCGAACATTCGCGCGCTAGTGGTCAACACCGGCATCGCCAACGCAGCGACTGGCGAGCTGGGTCTCACCAATGCCCGCGCTAGCTGCGCGAGCGTGGCGGGGGCTTTAGGCGTCACAGCGGCGCAAGTGTTGCCTTTTTCCACTGGCGTCATCCTTGAACACCTGCCGATGGATCGCATCAACGCGGGCATCAACGCCGCCGCCGCAGAACTCAATGCGAATCAACTCGCCGCGTGGGATCGTGTTGCGCAAACGATCATGACCACCGACACAGTCTACAAACTTGCCAGCGCGCAGGCGACAGTCGGTGGCAAAACGATCAACGTCACCGGCATCGCCAAGGGCGCCGGCATGATCCAGCCGAACATGGCGACCCTGCTCTCGTTCGTATTCACCGACGCAGCCATCGCACCCGCGTTGTTGCAACCGCTGGCCAAGCATGTGGCCGATACCAGCTTCAACCGCGTCACGGTCGACGGGGACACGTCAACCAACGACAGCTACATCATCGCAGCGACCGGTAAGGCGGGCAACGCGCCCGTAACTGCCCTCGATTCCGTGGATGGCGCTGCCCTGATAAAGGCGCTCGAACAGGTTAGCCTGACCCTTGCACAAGCCATCGTGCGCGACGGCGAAGGTGCGACTAAATTCATGACGATCGCCGTGAGCGGCGGCAAAGATGTGGCCGAATGTGACCGCATCGCGCGTGCCGTAGCGCATTCACCGCTGGTGAAAACCGCGTTTTTCGCGTCTGATCCAAACCTTGGGCGCATTCTCGCGGCGGTAGGTTACGGCGCGCCAATGGATCTCGATCCCGCGAAAGTCACCGTGCATTTGAACGAAGTATTGGTCGCAGAAAAAGGCGGTCGCGCCGCGAGTTATTCTGAGGCCGACGGTGCACGCACGATGAAAAATGAAGACATCACAGTCGCGATTGATCTCGGTCGCGGCGCGGCGTCGCAGACGGTCTACACCTGCGATTTTTCGTATGACTACGTGAAGATCAACGCGGAATATCGCAGCTAGTTGTTTTTGTAGGAGCGGCTTGCCGCGACCTGCGGATCAACGCGAACAAAGGCCGCGGCAAGCCGCTCCTACAAAAACATGAGCCAATCCAGCAAACAGTTTCTAGAGACATTAACGCGCATCGCCGCTGCCCTTGAGCGTATGGCACCGCCGCCGCACGACACGCCGGATTTCACGGCGTGCATCGCCGCGCGCTGGCGTGTGTCGGGCACGCACAAATATCTGGAAACCGTGCAGCACGTGCATCACATGGAGGCCGACTGGCTGATTGGTGTTGAAGCGCAGCATGATTTGATTGACCGCAACACGGCGCAATTCGTGAGCGGAAAGCCGGCCAACAACGTGCTGCTCACTGGCTCGCGCGGCACTGGAAAAAGCTCGCTCGTTAAAGCGATGCTGGCGCGCTATTCGCTGCAAGGGCTGCGCCTGATTGAGGTGGAAAAAGAGCACCTCAACGACATGCCCGACATCGTGGATTTGATCGCCAACGAGCCGTACCGATTCGTGTTGTTTTGCGACGATCTTTCGTTTGACACTGGCGACGGCAGCTACAAGGCGCTGAAGGCGATCCTCGATGGATCCATCGCCGCAGCGACGCCCAATGTGTTGCTGTATGCGACGTCCAATCGCCGCCATCTGCTGCCCGAATATTTTCACGAAAACGAAGAGACGAAGTACGTCGGCGAAGAGGTTCACTTCGGTGAAAGTATCGAGGAAAAAGTGTCGCTTTCCGAGCGCTTCGGCCTGTGGATTTCGTTCTATCCGTTCTCGCAAGACGACTATCTGGCCGCGGTCAAATCGTGGGTTGAGCAGTTGGGCGCGAGTGTTCCGCAGGAGGTTACGGCGCGCGAGGTTTTTGATCGTGACGCTTTGAACTGGGCACTGCAACGCGGCTCACGTTCGGGCCGTGTAGCGTATCAATTCGCGCGTGATTTTGCAGGCCGAATCGCCGATGCCGTCCGTTGACACTCCGCGCTTCGACGCCAACGACACACGTCCGTTGACCCGCGTTGCGGTAGCCATCATCGAGCGAACGGTCAACGGCGACTATCAGGTGCTTTTCGCGCAGCGCCCCACCGGCAAAGCGTACGCAGGTTATTGGGAATTTCCCGGCGGCAAAATCGAAGCGGGCGAGTCGGTGATCGACGCACTGATCCGCGAAATCGACGAAGAGTTGGGCCTGCACGTAAAGAGCGCGACGCTGTGGCGATCCGAGCGATTCAGCTACGAGCACGCCCACGTTGAACTAAATTTTTGCCGCAGCAACGACTGGTCTGGCGAACCGCATGGCCGCGAGGGGCAGGCGTTTGTGTGGCAATCGCCCGATGCAATAACGCTCTCGCCGTTATTACCTGCGCTGCATGCGGCAGAGAGTCGTGTCTTGGTGGGATTGAGTCGCAACGCTTAGGTATCAGCTTTTTAGTGAAACGCCCGTTAAATAAGGGCTAAAGCGGCTATTTTATCGATAGTCGATAATCGACTAAATCCACTGCTATACTCATAGTGAATAGGGTTTCAGCCAAAAGCTGCAGTGGAAAAATCAGTCTAACCCACGCGAAATTTCAGCGTTCTGATCATTGCCGTCTGGTGGCGTCGCATTGGCGATTCGGTATTCCTCATTTGCCCAAGCGCCAAAATCGATGTTTTTGCAGCGCTCAGAGCAGAACGGGCGAAACTTGTTTTCGGGAATCCAAAGGACTGCTTTTTCGCAGCGGGGGCAGGCAACAACTGTCATACACAGATATTAAAGTCCGCACAGCGCGAGCCTGAACGGAATGTTTCGCGTCGTGACACCGGCGCGGCCCATGCCCTGAAACTGCGGGCTTTGGTCAAGAAAACGCACGTTCACCGTGTATTTGTTCGCACTGACTTCGGGCACCACGGCGTGCCCGGCTTCCACCGCGATGCGCGCCAGCAAAGGCGGTCGCGTGCTCGCCAATGCACGCTGAAAATTGCCGTGGTGGGCCATCTCATCCGCCATCTGACTCGACTCGCGCAGCAAGCGCAACACCAGCACCACCGCCTCTTCCAGCGGGGCCAGCGGATCGAGCCATTCCTTGAGCTGCTGGCGGCGCTCAGACTCGCTGTGCTGCAGCCAACTGTGCAGCATCGGCAATTCAAATGCGCAGGCACCGCCGGGGCTGGCGGCGCGTTGTCGGACTGCTTGCAGCCAATCGGTGTCGCGCAAGTGCTGGCCAATCTTGCCGATTTGCCCATGCAGATCGTGAATCACCGCGTCCATATCGCTCAAAAATTCCGTAAGCGCCTCGCGCGCTACGTCGGGGTTGTCAAGTTGTGTGCCCCACACGTTTCGCTGGCGATCCAGCTCCTGTAACAAATCCGTTTTCAGATCATTGCGGCCCGCGGTATCCACGATGTGAAACAGGCCCAGCAGCGCGCTGCGATGATCGATGCTGTCCTTGCGCGCAGCGAACACGCGGGTACGCCCAAACAACTCCTCCAGCCGCAACCAGGTGCGCGCGCGCTCGGTCAGCGGGCATTCAAAGGTGAGCGCGTCGGGCGTGTTCATTGCACCTCGGTGACCTGCATTTTTGCGAGTGTTGCGTTGGCGGTGAATACGCGATGCAAATTTGAAACTTGCTGTTCAAGCATTGATTCAGCGCCCGAATTGTCGATAACGAATTGAGCAAGCAATAACTTGTCTGCCCGTGACATCTGACTGGCGATGATTTGTTTCACAGTAGTCAGCGGTACGCCACGAATGCGCGTGACGCGCTCAACTTGCGTGGCCTCATCAACGTCGACCAGAACAGCGCAATCGATGCGATCCGCGTAGCCTTTTGACTCAAACAATAGCGGTACCATGTGGATAACGTAAGGCGCATTTATGGCCTCAGCGGAGACAAGTGCAGCCTTCGTTTCGGCACGAATCATTGGGTGCAGAATGGTTTCGAGCTTCGCGCGTTCTGACGGCTGCTCAAACACTCGCTGGCGCAGTGCGGCACGATCTAGTACGCCGTTGGTGACCACGCAAGCAAAGGCGTCGGCGATTGCTGGTATGGCTGGGCCGTTGGCTTGCGTCAACGAGTGCGACAGCGCGTCGGCATCAACGATGAACGCACCCAGCCTTGCAAAATGCGCAGCCGCACTCGATTTCCCGGAGCCGATGCCACCCGTCAGCCCCACCACGAATTGATCGGACTTTGTGGTCATTGGCCTAAGAACACTGCTTGAATCTGTTCGCCAAAAAATAGCGTGATCAATCCGGCAATCGCCAGATACGGACCGAAGGCGATAGCCGTGTTGCGCCCCTTCTTTTGCACCACCAGAATCGCTATACCAACCACTGCACCGACCACCGACGACATTAGGAGCAACATCGGCAACGCCTGCCAGCCAAACCAGGAACCGAGCGCACCCAGCAGCTTAAAGTCACCGTAACCCATGCCTTCCCGACCGGTGATGAGCTTGAACAACCAGTACACCGACCACAGCGTGAGATAGCCTGCTGCCGCACCGATCACCGCGTCCGGCAGTCGCGCAAACAGACCGAAAATATTGAGCAACAAACCAATCCATAAGAGCGGCAACGTGAGTTGATCAGGCAATAATTGTGTGTCAACATCGATGCCCGTGAGCGCCACTAACACCGCGCAAAATAGCATTGCGGCGGCCGTTTGCAGCGTCGCGCCAAACGTCCATGCACAAGCCAGAAACAGCAGCGCAGTCGCGAGTTCGACCAGCGGATAACGTCCGCTAATACGCGTACCGCAGGCGCTGCATTTGCCACGCAGCGCGAGCCACGACACGATGGGGATATTTTCCATCGCGGTGATCATGTGACCGCACTGGCCGCAGCGTGAGCGTGGCGTGACGAGGTTAAATCGGTCGCGCTCAGCAGGTTCTTTATCTTGCGCAAACGACAACTCGTCTTCCCAAGCGCGCTGCATCATCACGGGAAACCGATAGATTACGACATTCAGAAAGCTGCCGATGAGCGCGCCAAACACCAGCGCTGCAGTCAGGAGCGCCCAGCGCTCCTGCGTCAAAAGTTCCAGCAAGAACGCACCTACACAACCCCGCCGAGTTTGAAGATCGGCAAGTACATTGCCACCACAATGGTGCCGATCACAACGCCCAGAAACACGATCATGATCGGCTCAATGAGGGACGACAAAGCCGCCACTGCATCTTCGACTTCGCGTTCATAAAAATCAGCGACTTTGGACAGCATGCTGTCTAGCGCGCCCGTCTCTTCGCCGATGCGCGTCATCTGCAACGCCATGTTCGGGAATACATTGGTGTCTTCCATTGCCGCGGTGAGAGCGGTGCCGGTTGATACGTTGGTCTGTATTCGTTTTGTTGCTTCCGCGAATACCTGATTGCCTGAAGCCCCTCCGACTGCTGTCAATGCATCGACTAACGGCACACCAGCGGCAAACATGGTCGCAAGTGTGCGCGTCCAGCGCGCGACTGCGCCCTTTTCCAAAATTTCACCAACGACCGGCAATTTCAGCGAAATTCTGTCAACGGCGTGCGCGAACGCCGGAATACGCTTCCAGCAATACCAAATGACGTATCCAATAACTAACGGAACGATGGCTACGATGTACCAGAATTTGACGAACCAGTCTGACATCTCAACTACCACGTTGGTCAACCACGGCAGATCTGCGCCAAAGCTTGAAAAAACTTGTTTAAACGATGGAATCACAAACCACATGATGATGGCAACCACCACAGTCGCCACCACAATTACGGTTGCTGGGTAAAACATCGCCGCTTTGATCTTGCCTTTGAGCGCCAGCGTTTTTTCCTTGTACACGGCAAGTCGATCAAGTATCGAATCAAGAATACCGGCTTGCTCGCCAGCGGCGACCAAGTTGCAAAACAACTCATCGAACTGCATTGGGTGGCGCTTGAAAGACACTGCAAGACTGTTACCAGTTTCAATATCCCCTTTAATTTCGAGCAGCAGGCGCGACAGACGGTTGTTACCGGTACTGCGCGCCGCGATTTCAAAAGCCTGCAGCAGAGGTACGCCTGCGCGCACCATGGTGGCAAGTTGCCGGGTGAAGAGTGCGATCTCTTTTTCCTTGATCGAGCCGCCGCCTTTAAAGGTCTGTTTCTTGATCTTTAGGACTTTGATACCCTGACGACGTAACGAATTCGCGACCACTACCTCGGTAGCCGCGCGCATTTCGCCACGCACTTTTTTATTAGCGCGATCCGTGCCTTCCCAGATGAAGGTATTGGCTTTCACCTCGGGGCGCGCTGAACGCGCTGACCGAGGGTTTGTTTGAGCGGCGGTTGCCATGAAGCTAACCCTTCAGAAAAAACTAACGGTGTGGATCGAGACGATCAACGCGAGAGAGGGGCGGACGTTAGGCATTGGTCACCGCTTCGATTTCCTCCAGCGAAGTCATACCCTGTTTTACTTTACGAAGTCCTGATTCTCGCAGGTTACTGACGCCTTCGCGTTTGGCTTGGGCGGCGATGTCGAGCGTATTGCCGTTACTCATGATGATGCGCTGCATGTCTTCGGATATCGGCATGACTTCATAAATACCGACGCGGCCTTTATAGCCCGTGCCTTTGCACACGTCACACCCGATGGGTTTGTAAGGAACCCACGTACCGTCAATATCGGTTTCCTTGAAGCCGGACGCCAGCAACGCCTCGACCGGGATATCGGCGGGACGTTTGCAATTTGCGCACAATCGACGCGCCAGTCGCTGAGCGGTGATGAGCAGCACGCTGGACGCGATATTGAACGCAGCCACGCCCATGTTCATCAAGCGAATCAACGTGGCAGGCGCATCATTCGTATGTAGCGTGGACAACACCAAGTGACCGGTTTGCGCGGCCTTGATAGCGATGTCGGCGGTCTCCAGATCGCGAATCTCACCGACCATAATGATGTCGGGATCCTGCCGCAGGAACGACTTGAGTGCCACCGCAAATGTCAGCCCCGCCTTGTCATTCACGTTAACTTGATTGACGCCCGGCAGATTGATCTCGGCAGGATCTTCGGCGGTAGAAATATTGGTGCCCGGTTTGTTCAGCAGACCGAGGCACGTATACAAGGAAATTGTCTTGCCGGAACCGGTCGGGCCGGTCACCAGAATCATGCCGTACGGTCGCGCAATCGCGTCCAGCATCAACGCCTTTTGGTCAGCGTCGTATCCCAGCGCATCAATGCCCAGCATCGCGTTCGACGAATCGAGAATACGCATCACGATTTTTTCGCCGTACAGCGTGGGCAGCGTCGACACCCGGAAGTCGATAGAGCGATTTTTGGTGAGCTGCAACTTCATGCGCCCGTCTTGTGGGACACGTTTTTCCGAAATATCGAGCTTTGAGATCACCTTGATGCGCGAGGCGATCTTGTCCTTGATCATCAACGGCGGTTTGCCGACTTCAACCAGAATACCGTCGAGTCGGTAGCGAATGCGATAGTATTTCTCGTACGGCTCGAAATGCACGTCGGACACGCCCGCGTTGATCGCGTCGAGCAATATTTTCTGGATGTAGCGCACGACCGGCGCATCATCGATTTCGCCACTGTCGTCATCTGAGACCTGACCGTCGTCGGTCTTGAGGTCGAAGTCGATATCGTCGCCGACATCAAGCGACGACAGCGTTTTATCGTTGCGCTCCGACACCGCCGCAATGGCCCTTGCAAGCTTCTCGTCTTCGACGACGATAGGCTCGGCAATCAGGCTTGTCTTGAAGCGAAATTCTTCCAGCGCCTGCAAATTCGTCGGATCCGACACCGCGACGAACAAACGATTGCCGCGCTTGTGCAGTGGCAAGGCTCTTCGTGCCGTAATAAGCTTGACGTCAATCCACTCCTGATTGATGGATGTGATGTCGAACGCCGACAAATCGAACAGTGGAACGCCGAAGGTATTGGACGCAAATTCGGCGAGCTTGGCGGAGGTGATTCGCTTGGACGCGATCAACTGCTCGACAAACGTCATCGACGACGCATTCGCCTGCGTTTGCGTTTGTTCGGCTTCGGCTTGGCGAAGCAACTCATTCTGAACCAGCGCACGACCCAGGCCGGATAACAAAACGGAGGCGGTTGAAGCAGCCACTATTAAAACAGTTTATTTCAGGTAAGTTGATCAGTGTGCCGCGTAAGCAATTGGTTGTAAAGAGAAATTTGCGCTTCTGGCCGTGTGGTGTGGCATCAATGGCGCGGGTGCGAGAACGCCTAAAATCGAGAAATCAACGACTAAAGCGCTCCCATGGCCAATCAATTAACTGAACGCTTTGCCCGGCTTGTTAAAACGGTGCGCGGCGACGCCCGTCTGACCGAGGCCAATCTGCAGGAGGCGCTCCGCGAAGTGCGCCTCGCCTTGATCGAGGCCGACGTTGCGCTGCCGGTGGTCAAGTCCTTCATCGAGCGCGTGAAAACGGCGGCGCTTGGTGCCGAGGTTGCGACCTCGCTGTCGCCGGGCCAGGCCTTTGTGGGCGTGGTTCATCGCGAACTCGTTGCGCTGATGAGCTCGGATACGGCGGGGCTGAATCTCGCCGTCACCCCGCCCGCTGTGATCATGCTCGCGGGCCTGCAAGGCGCGGGCAAAACGACCACCGCAGGCAAACTGGCTCGGGTTCTGCGAGTTGAGCAAAAGAAGAAAGTGTTGTTGGTGCCGTGCGACGTATATCGTCCTGCCGCTACGGAGCAATTGCGCGCGCTGGCCACACAGGTCGAAGTTGCGTTTTACGAGCCGGAAGCCTCGTCTGGCAACGATCCGGTGGCGATTGCTAGGGCTTCTATTGAATGGGCGCGGTCGCGTTATTTCGACGTCGTGATTGTCGATACCGCAGGTCGTCTGGCGGTTGACGAGGCCATGATGGCGGAGGCGGCGCAGATTAGCGCCGCGATCAAGCCTGCTGAAACGCTGTTTGTGGTGGACGCCATGCTCGGTCAGGATGCCGTCAACACGGCCAAGGCGTTTAACGAGCGGCTGACGCTGACTGGCGTGGTGCTCACCAAGCTGGACGGCGATTCACGTGGCGGCGCAGCTTTGTCGGTGCGCGAAATCACCGGCGTGCCGATCAAATTTACGGGTATTAGCGAGAAGCTGGACGGGCTGGAAGCCTTCCACGCCGACCGGATGGCCAGCCGTATTTTGGGCATGGGCGACGTGCTCTCCTTGGTGGAAGCCACGGCCAAAGCCGTCGACATGGAAGCCGCGCAAAAGCTCGCGGCCAAGGTCAAGAGCGGCAAGGGCTTTGATCTGGAAGACTTCAAACAGCAGATCGGCCAAATGAAGAAGATGGGCGGCATGCAGGGTCTACTCGACAAAATGCCACACGAATTGCAGCAAGCTGCCGCCAAATCTGGCAGCGTTGACGACAAACAGGTGGCGCGCATGGAGGGCATCATCAACTCGATGACGCCGCTGGAACGGCGAAAACCCGATCTCATCAAAGCCACGCGCAAACGCCGCATCGCGATGGGCGCGGGCGTGCAGGTGCAGGAGGTCAATCGCCTTCTGAACCAGTTTGAGCAGACGCAGACGATGATGAAGAAATTTTCGCAAGGCGGCATGGGCAAGTTGATGAAGGGCCTGAGCGGCATGCCGGGCATGAAGGGGCGGATTCCGGGCATTCGGTAAGGGCTGGCTTCTGTAGGAGCGGCTTGCCGCGACCCATCGACAACGTGGCGGTCGCGACAAGTCGCTCCTACAGGTCAATTGAGGCTCAAAACACGCAATAGCTTTTCACCAAAAGCGCCGTTTAATATGGGCTAAGGTGTAATTTTGACAGTAACCGACTTTAACCGATTTATCCCTCTAAGCCCAATGCGAACGTGGCCTGTAGCAAAAAGCTGACAGCGTAAATTTGAACTTCACTTCTATCATTAAAGAAATCGGTCGCGGCGCAAAAGGCGCTCGCGGTCTATCGACATCTATCGCGCAAGACGCCTTTACAGCCTTGCTCGCCAATGAGGTGAGCGACATCCAACTCGGTGCCTGGTGGCTCGCGATGCGGATCAAGGGCGAAACGCCGGACGAGCTGGCCGCGTTCGTCGAAGCGATGCAGGCGACGCTCGCGTTTCAAGTCAAAAGCGAGCAGCCGGTCGTCGTCCTGCCCTGCTACAACGGCGCGCGGCAATTGCCCAATCTCACGCCGCTGTTGGCTTGGGCGCTTGCTCAAATGGGCGTTTGCGTGTTGCTGCACGGTGTCAGGCAAGACTCGACGCGAGTCACGACCTACGAATTGTTTCAGGCGCTGAATTTCCCGATCACCAGCACCGCCGATGCGACCGAAGCCGCGCTGAAGGAGCGCAACATCGCGTTCACGCCGCTTGACGCGCTACACCCGAAGCTCGCCGTGCTGATTGCCAACCGCTGGCGCATCGGTGTCCGCTCCACCCCGCACACAGTGACCAAGCTGCTGCAACCGGTCGATGGCCCAGCGGTTCGTGTCATCGCACTAACCCACGGCGACTACATCGAGCGCATGGGCGCTCACGTTGCGTCGAAAACTGATGCCAAAGCCGTCGTTTTTCGGGGCTGCGAAGGTGAGCCGGTGCTGCATCCCAAGCGCGCCGTGTCGGTTCAAATATTCCAGAACGGCGTGTCCGTTATGCACGATTGGCCCGGTGTGGCAGCCCACGATCTGCCCGACACTTGCGATATCGCGACGACCGTCGCTTATACCGAGTCCGTGATCCGTGGTGAGCGCCCCATGCCGCAGTGGATCGATTGGCTGGCACGGCACGTGCATCAAATTACCCATGAAATTGCACCTCCAAAAAGCTAAGTCCGGCAAAGTATTCCTAGTCGGCGCGGGCCCCGGCGACATAGAGCTTCTCACTCTGAAAGCCGCACGTTTGCTGGCTTCCGCCGATGTCGTGCTGATTGACGATCTGGCTGGCGATGAAGTGCTGAGCCTGTGTCCACAAGCTCGCATCATTCACGTGGGCAAACGCGGTGGCTGCACAAGCACGCCGCAATCGTTTATTGAGAAACTGCTCGTGCGTGAAGCGTTGGCCGGTCACATGGTGGTGCGTTTGAAGGGCGGCGACGTGTCGCTGTTCGGTCGCGCCAGCGAAGAAATTGCGGCTCTCGACGCAGCGGGCATTGAATTTGAAATCGTGCCCGGTGTAACGGCTGGTCTCGCCGCCGCCGCCGCACTGAAAAGCTCGCTGACTCACCGCGATCACGCGCACGGCGTCGCCTTCATTACCGCGCACGGCGCAGAAGGTGCGGAGATTCCGTGGCAGGCGCTGGCGCAAAGTGCATTGACGCTCGTCGTGTACATGGGTGTGGCGCGGGCGGCGTCCTTGCAAGCGAGCTTGCTCGCGGGCGGGCTGTCAGGCAACACGCCCGTGATCGCGGTTGAAAACGCATCTCGCGCCGACGCTCGTAGCGTGTGCTCAACAGTTGCCGCGATGGTTGATGACTTCGCGTTGCAATCGCTCAAAAGCCCGGCGGTGCTCGTGATCGGTGAAGCAATGCGCGCGCGGGCGGTTGAGCTTGCGAGCCAAGAAGCTACACATCAAGACGTTGCGATTCGTGTTGTCGCTTAATCAGCACTACATCGGCTGAATTTGCAGGCACAGCTCGGCCGCCACCTCAGCCTTAACTTGAGTTGGGTCGCGGCAGAGCCGCTCCTACAATCGAACTTTGATCGAGCCAGTTTGCTATGACCGCCAGTTTGTTTTTTTGCCACGGTTCGCGCGACCCTAACTGGCGCGTGCCGTTTGACGCGATCCTCGAAGACTTTCGCGGCATGCATGCAGCAAAGCTCTCGGAGCTTGCGTTTCTGGAATTCATGCAACCGGATTTTGCGGCTTCTGTGGCATCGCTCGTTGCTCAAGATGCCACGCAAATTCGCGTGATTCCGCTGTTCCTCGCCGCTGGCGCGCACACCCGAAAAGACCTCACCGAGCTGATCGAAAAAGCTCAGACGAAATATCCAGACGTTCGGTTTACGGTTGCGCCACCGATTGGCGAAGTCGATTCGATTCGCGCGGCGATTTCGAGCTGGGTGGCGACGCAACTGTAGGCGCGGCGCCGCCGCGACCCAAGCGCGAAAGTTGGCGGTTACGCATGCGACGTTGATCGCTGCACGCGGCGCTACAGCGTGCGCGATTCGCGGATCAGCGCCATCATCTTCTTCGCGTTCTCGGTGATCAGACTCCAGTTTTTGGCGGCGACCATTTCGCGCGTAGCCACCGCTGAACCACCAATCGCGGCGATGTTGCTGCACGCCAGCACTGCCGGAATATCGCTGGCGGCAACACCCGTCGCGCAAAAATTTACCTGCGGAATCGGCGCTTCAATCATCTTGAGCCAGGCCGCGCCGCCGAACACCGTGGCCGGGAAAAACTTCTGCACGTTGAAACCCGCGTCAAGGCAATTCAATACTTCAGTCGGCGTCACCGCGCCCGGCAACAACGGCAGAGACGCCTTGATGCACGCCGCGCCAACCGCGCTGGTGTAACCGGGACAGACCGCGAATTGGGCGCCTGCATCAACGCATTGCAGCACCTGATCGGCCAGCGTCACCGTGCCAACGCCGACCAGGATCGGCAAGCCCGATTTCGCGATGGCGTTGATCGACGCGAGGCCCGCGCCAGTGCGCAAGGTGACTTCGATGCTGTTGACGCCGCCCGCAATCAGCGCCTGAGCCAGCGGCACTGCGTCTGCCGCGTTATCGATGACGGCAACGGGCACGTAGCCGAGTTTGCGCAGGGTGAGATTCAAGTCCATAAGTTGCCCAGATTTACGGGCACTCCTGTAAATTCATTGTTCGGGCGAACTGCCGCGTTGCACGGTGCCAAGGCGTTGCGCGTACAACAGAATCCTCATGTACCAAGGCGGTAATGAAGGTTGCTGTGCGCCGCGCGCCTTGCATTTCATCCCGAAAAATGCATTTCTAGAAGTGCCCTAGTTGCCAAAAATAGAAGCGCCGACATTGGCGTCGCTCACATTGTCGCGGAATGCGCTGAACAGTTCGCGGCCCCATCCCGTTTGCGCTTCGGGTACCGGCGCGTTGCGGCGAGCGGCGAGTGTGGCTTCGTCGACATGCACGGTGAGCACGCCAGTTTCGCAATCCACCGTCACCATGTCGCCATCCCGTACCCGCGCCAACGCGCCACCCGCTGCCGCCTCCGGCGTAACGTGAATCGCAGCAGGCACGCGCCCGGACGCGCCCGACATGCGGCCATCGGTCACCAACGCCACCTTCAGTCCGT
>JANXNO010000584.1 GCA_025354075.1 Burkholderiales bacterium
TGAACAGCACAGCGAACGTGACGCTCACCATCGGCACCAACCCGGGCAGCGGAACGCTATCGGGCACCGCCACGGTCGCCGCAGTAGGCGGAGTCGCCACGTTCAATAACCTGAATATTGACAAGGCGGGCACTGGCTATACGCTCGTCGCCAGTTCGGGAGCCTTAACTTCTGCGACCAGTACCTCGTTCAACATCACGGCCGGTGCCGCTGCCAAATTGGCTTTCGTTCAACAGCCGTCGAACACGACATCGGGCGCGGCGATTGCGCCCGCGATGACCGTGCAAGTGCAAGATGCCGCCGGCAATCTGGTGAATAGTGCAGCGAGCGTGACACTCGCCATCGGCACCAATCCGGGCGGTGGAACTCTTTCGGGCACGTTAACAGCCGCAGCCGCAGGCGGCGTCGCCGCGTTCAACAACCTGAGCATTGACAAGGCGGCAACGGGCTACAGGCTGACCGCGACCTCCGGAGCGTTAACACCAGCTAACAGCAGCTTGTTCAACATCGTGCCGGGCCCGGCAACCAATTTATCGGTGGTCGCACCAGCCAACGCAACCAGCGGCACCGCGTTCAACTTCACCGTAACCGTGCGTGACGCGTTCAACAACACGGCCACAGGCTACAGCGGAACGGTTCATTACACCAGTTCGGACGGGGTCGCTACCCTGCCCGCGAATAGCACGCTCACGTCAGGTGTCGGCACCTTCTTTGCCACGCTGCAAACTGTTGGCACGCAAACCATCACCGCCACCGACACCGTAACGGGCACCATCAACGGCACATCGACTTCAATCTTGGTAGCGGCAGCGCTGACAATCACTGGCAATCCGGCAAACCAGTCGGTCAACGCTGGTCAGACCGCTACCTTCACAGCGAGCGCAACGGGTACGCCGTCGCCAACCGTGCAGTGGCAGCTCAGCACCGATGGCGGCGGGACGTTCAACAACGTTGCCGGGGCCACCTCAACAACGCTGTCGTTCACTACGACCGCCGGGCAAAACGGAAATCAATTTCGCGCCGTCTTCACGAGTGGTGCTAATACCGCGAACACTTCGGCAGCCACACTCACGGTGATTGCGCCAAACCAAGCGCCGAGCGCCACCGGCTTCACTGGCCTGCCAGCCCAGGCGGGCATCACCATCACCTACCCAGCGGGCAAACTTGGCGGAACGGACCCGGAAGGCGGCGCAGTTACCGTCGCTACCACGCCGGACACGCTCTGTGCGAGCTGCGCGCTGACCCTTCGCGCCGACGGGGGATTCGACTTCACGGCAACGCCTGCCATGGCGGGCACCACTCAAAGTTTCACTTATCACGTGACCGATAACGGTTCTCCGCCACCAGTGCTGAGCAGCCCTGCCGTCACGGTGTCCTTCACCGTTGCGGGCCCCGCGATCTACTTTGTGAAGTCCGCTGCTGCTGGCACGGGCAACTGCACGCTCGGCAATGAATGCACGCTGTCGACGGCGCTGACCAACATTGGCGCGTCCACCAATTCACATATTTTCCTCGGTGACGCGAACACCCATTCCACCGCTTCGGTAACGCATAACAGCGGTGGCCGCATCATTGGACAGGGCGTTGCCGGCGCGAGTTTCGACGCAGTGTTCGGCATTGCTGCACCGGCGCAGGGAACACTTGCGACACGTCCGCTAATCAACCTGACCAAGCCGACAGTCAACAGCACGATCACGGCGCACAACACGTCGCATGTTCGCGGGCTCATCATCAAACCGGCAGCAGGTGCCAACAAGGGATTAGTGGCTTCCGGAAAAACCGGGCTCGTACTGAGCGAGCTCGCTATTGACATGACTGCAAACGGTGCAACGGGTAACGCGCTTGAATTCGTCAGTACGTCGGGTGACTACACAGGTGGAGGTCTCGTCATCACCGCCACGTCGGGCAAA
This sequence comes from Burkholderiales bacterium, assembly GCA_025354075.1. Classification (GTDB taxonomy): domain Bacteria; phylum Pseudomonadota; class Gammaproteobacteria; order Burkholderiales; family Casimicrobiaceae; genus Casimicrobium. The sequence goes on from JANXNO010000584.1 coordinate 1,911, forward strand.
GGCATCACGGCAACCGGGGGCGGCATCGTGACAGTTCAAGGAACGGGCAACAAGGTCACCACCACGACCGGCACCGCGCTTGAAGTGAGCGGCAGCACCATCGGCGCGAGCCACATGACCTTTGAAAGCATTAACTCTGGCACCGCGGCAAGCGGGCCCACCAACGGCATTCTGCTGAGCTCGACCGGAACGAGCGGCCGCTTGATCGTTACCGGTTCGGGTGCCGCGGGCACTGGAGGTACGGTTCAAAAGAGCGCTGGCGCCGGTGTATCGCTGACCAGCACCAATGGACCGTCGCTCAGTTGGATGACGATCAGCGGCAGCACGGGCAGCGGTATCAATGGAACCTCGGTGACGGGAAGTATGTTATTAGATCGCCTCACGGTGGCGGGAAATTCAACATTGGCGAGCACCAACTGCACTCCGATTTCTATCTGTCAGGCAGGCATCTTCCTCTACAACCTGACCGGTTCTGGGCACACCATTTCCAACAGCACCATTTTCGGTTCTGCGGAGAACAGCGTTCATGTTGAAAACGACGGGGCCAGTACACTGGGCGGCCTCACGCTAACTGGCAACACGATCCGCGATAACCAAGGGTTGGGTGGGCTTGGCAATGGCCTCCACATCAAGGCGAATGGCACGGCGGGCGTGACGGTCAGTGCGACCAATAACGTTTTTGCTGCCAACCTCGGATCAGCGATTCAGGCCGATGCTGGCGGTACAACGAACGCGATCAACCTGACAGCGACGAACAACGCGATGCATAGCGCCGGTGTGACCAGTACGCAAGGCGGAACAGGCATCGGCATGTCGGTCAATGCGAACAGCACTCCCACGTTGACCTTCAACATCACAGGCAATACCATCGGCAAGAATGGTGCGACCAATGCGCCGCTTGCCAGCACCGGCATCACCATTTCGGAGAACACGACTGCCCATAGCACCGTGACGGGCAACATCACTAACAACACGATCTTCGGCGCGGGAGCAGCGGCTGTAGGTGGCGGTATCCGGGTGTTCCCGGCGGGGGTGACGGGTTCGTTGTGGAAAGTGCGCGTCGACGGCAACACGCTTTCCAACATTGGGGCCGGTTATGGCATCTTCGTTGGCTCGGGTGAACAAGCGGGCACCGGAGATTCGGACGTTCAAGCGGGCGTCATCAACAACAACGTCTCGGTTCTTTCAACTGCGTTTGACGCGATCCGCGTTCAGTCTCGGGTGAATAGCACGATGTGCGCGCGTATCACCGGCAATACGGGAGTTCAGACTGCGTCGGGCAATTGCGCGAACAACCTTGCGGGCACCGGGTTCTGCGGCATTCAGGTCCGTCAGGCAAACGCGTCAACGTTTAGCCTCGAAGGCGGCGGCAGCAACGCCCAGATCCTGACTAACAACCCCGGAACAGCCCTCGCGGCTATTGCCTTCGCAGGCACGATTACTACCGTCGCCGCCAATTCCTGCAATCAAATTCCTTAAGGAGCACTTGATATGTCTTCACCTTTCATGGGCGAAATTCGCATGGTGGGGTTTACTTTCCCCCCCAAGGGTTGGGCGCTTTGCAACGGTCAACTCTTGTCGATTCAGCAAAATCAGGCGCTTTTTTCCTTGCTAGGCACGACCTACGGCGGTAACGGCACCACGAACTTTCAACTGCCGAATTTGCAGGGCCGGGTGCCGATCCACTGGGGAAATGGATTCACGATAGGGCAGGTGGGAGGCGAAATCGCGCATACGCTCACCGCTAACGAGTACTACTCGCACACGCATAGCGTTCAGGCCTCCTCTGCCGCCGGTAACGTCGCAACCGCTGCTGGCAATCTGCTCGGCACGGTGGCCGTCCCAGATTTGACGTATGCAGCCGCCGGAAATCCCGTGCAATTGCAGCCGGGGACGATCGGCACCGGCGGCGGCAGTCAGCCGCACGACAACATGCAGCCTTACCTCGCGCTGCTTTTTTGCATTGCCCTCCAAGGCATATTCCCTTCACGTAATTAACTCGGGACATCACTATGGCACAGCCTTTTCTTGGTGAAATCAGGATGTTTGCTGGAAATTTTCAGGTGCGGGGATGGGCGTATTGCAATGGTCAGCTGCTCGCCATTTCCCAAAATGACGCCTTGTTTGCCCTGCTCGGAACGACTTACGGCGGCGACGGCGTGAACACGTTTGCGCTGCCAAATTTGCAAAGCCGGGTGCCGATCCATGTCGGAACCCCTGCGGGCGGTCCTACATATGTTCAGGGTCAGCTTTCGGGCACTGAGAATGTCACGCTGCTGCCGGTAAATCTACCTGCGCATAGCCATACGTTCACGGCGTCCAACAACAGCGCGACGCTTCCTGCCGCGAGTGGCAATGTGCCAGCGCAAACCACGACGTATCAACCCTACATCGTCGCTCCACCCAACGTGACGATGGCCGTCAATGCGGTTACCCCTGCAACACCCGCCGGGGGCAACCAGCCTCACACCAATGTGCAGCCCTATCTGGCGATCAATTTCATCATTGCCTTGGAGGGGGTTTTCCCTTCTAGAAACTAATCAGGAGCGATACCATGTCTAATCCTTATATTGGTGAAGTGCGAACGTTTGGTTTTAACTTCGCGCCCCGAAGTTGGGCGCTTTGCAACGGGCAATTGGTGCCCATTTCGCAAAACACGGCACTGTTTTCAATAATCGGCACTTTTTACGGTGGTAACGGGACGACCACCTTTGCATTGCCCAATTTGCAGGGAACAGTGCCTGTAGGTATAGGAACCGGAGCTGGCCTCTCGAACTACGTCATTGGGCAGACCGGTGGTGAACAAAACCACACGTTGGCGGTCACGGAAATCCCAGCGCATAACCACGGGATGACCGCGTCGTCGCAGCCAGGTGAAGACACCTCCCCAGCCGGCGAGGCGCTAGCATCATCGTCGGGCCCCAAGCTGTATCAAACTGTCACCAATACCAATCTGGTTACGCTCAATGCGACGACGCTCAACACGGTCGGTAGCAGCGGCCCTCATAACAACTTGATGCCGTATTTGGCCATCACCTTTTGCATTTGCTTACGGGGCGTCTTCCCGGCCCGTAATTGAGCTGCTCTCGACATAAAGATGAAATCATGATGCATAGAAGAGACTTTCTGGGGGCAATCGCCGCGACGGTAACGGTAGGAACAGCTGCGGGAGTGAATGCCGCAACCTTCGCAGGCGGGGGGGGCGCACGCCGATTGGGTGCGTCGAGAGGTAGCGCGGGCATCAGCCCGTTTGCATTAACGCGCATTGCTTTGCTGCCTGAGTTGATTGTGGCCGCGGCTACGGCATCTGGAAAGGGCCTAGTCCTGTCACCGGCTCGCAATGTGGATTTTTATGGGCTGGTGACGCCGAAAGCCGCTTTGAACGGTCAGCGCCTCATGATTGATGCGGTGCACAGAACCGATAGCGGCGCGGAGGCGCGTCATGGGCTCTGGGCGCATGGTCCAAAGCAGACGAGTCACGGATCGATATTTCGTGCGCTTGACGCAGGTTTTGCGGCGTTTGACGTAGCGCACACATCGGTCGACGGCGTCCGTAGCGAGGCGAGATTCAACTTCGCCGCAAGCGGATCGGGTCCATTTCTGTTGCCGGGCGTATACGTGCTGGCTGGGCCACGCTCGGGCACCAGCTTGCCGCCAGATTTGTCGAATTACGCGTTTAGTGGCAACCGGCGTGCACCGATTATTGAATCTTCGATGCAGGCACTCGATTTCAGCTACCTCACCTTCACCGTGCGTGGTGAATGGTTGTAGCGGGTCGGATCAGCGGGAACACGCTTAATGATTCGCTCGCGGCACAGGAGCCCGCGCTTGCACTGCGCGTGCGAGAGGAGCAGGCCGCAGATCTGCCGTTCTGCCTCAAATTGTTTACCTCCACACGCATCGCCGAACTCGAGGCTCTGCCGTGGAGCACTGAACAAAAGGCGGCGTTCTGCAAGCAGCAATTTGAGGCGCAACATCAGCACTACGTTACTAATTCGCCGGGTGCTGAATTTTTGGTGATTGAGCAGCGCGGGGAGCGCATCGGCCGCCTGTATATCGAACTGACGGATAACGAGTTCACGTTGATGGAAATTACGCTGTTGCCCGTGCTGCGCGGTCAGGGTATAGGCACGGCCATTACCGCAGAGCTCCTGGTCCAGGCCCATCGTCTGGGTCGCGTGATGAGCTTGCACGTTGAGCCGAACAACCCAGCGCGCCGACTCTATGAACGTCTGGGCTTTACGGTGAAGGATGAAATCGCGTTTTATCTCTTCATGACGTGTTCGCCGCCCGCGGTCGCGTCCTCTAGTTAAAGACCGCCTCGTAGGAGACTTCCGTGTTCGATGCGCCGACTGGAACGGCGAAGAATTCGATCGGCTCTCCGCTGGCAACGATGCCTGCTCGAGTACCCTGCTGCTGATCATTGTTTGGCGGCGCGGCGAAATTCACGGTAAAGGGTGGATCCTTGCGAAGGGCATGCGGTTTTTGTCGCGCTACGCTCAAAACTTGCCATGCTTCCTGACCCGAAGCGGTTGAAATTGAAATGGATTGCCCCACGAGCGATTCGAAGTGTTCGGCGATGAGATAGGTCATGATCGAGTTTGTTTTGAGCGTAAGAAATGGGCGCTATTTCAGCACGTTGAAGGGCTCGGTGTCATCAGAAATTCGGCGCTACTACTTCGCGCCCCGTCCATGCGTCGGTGCTGCTCTATGCTTGTCGCATGAATATAGTTTTTTGATTTCGGCAATGTGCTGTTTAAGTGGAATCCTGAGCGGCTGGTTACCGAGCATTTTCCCGTTGCGTTACCGCCGGATGTGTCATCCGCGACGCGGGTTGACCGGCTGGTGAATCATCAGGACTGGCGGGATTTTGATTTGGGTTTCATCGATTCTCGTAAATTGTCACGGCGCTCGGGATCGCGTATCGGCTTTGATTCGAATGCACTGCAGACGTTTATTGATCGCATTCCACATGCGCTGCCATTGATTGAACCGACGGTGGCGAGCATGCACGCGTTGGTTGGTGGTCGGCACCGCGTGTTCTTCCTGTCCAACATGCCTGCCGCGTTTGCCGATGTGCTGGAAGTGCGCTGCCCGTGGATTGCCCATTTTGAAGCGGGGATATTCTCGGGACGCGCCAAACTCTCGAAGCCAGATCCCGCGATTTACGCCGCGGCAGAGGTGGCTTTTCAGATCGATCCCGCTGACACGCTATTTCTCGATGACGTGGCGCAAAACGTTCAAGCGGCGCGTGATGGAGGCTGGAGGGCGGAAATGATGACGGGGCCACAAAGCACAGCTGATGCATTGGAGAAACACGGCATCTGGCGGTCGATGTAATGGGCACTTCTATAAATTCATTTTTCGGGCGAACTGCGGCGTTACCCGGTGCTCGCAATCCTCATGTACCAAGGCGTACATTCCGGTTGCTGTGCGCCGTGCGCCTTGCATTTCATCCCGAAAAATGAATTTCTAGAAGCTCCCTTATGCAAACGAGGCCGGAAAAATGTGACGCTGCCATGTGTCGCGCCACAACTTTATGCTTAATCCAATGAAAAATACGACGTTTGCGCCACCGATCTTTCAGCCGGGGTTTGCGGTTCGGTTGCCGCTCTCGTTTGATGTCGTGCCGCTGCTTGCAGAGGTCCATGCGTTGGGCGCAGAGCCCTGGCGCGTGCACTTCAATACGGGCTACCACGACGGCGGATGGAGTGGCTTTGTGCTGCAATCAAAGGGTGGTGAAGCCGACTCCCTCTACGTACCGACGACAGAGGCCTCATCGAATTTGCCGCAGCCATCCGCGTTCGCCGGAGAGTGCCCCGTGCTGATGCAGGTCATTGCGTCATTTCAATGCACCGTCAAAGCTGCGCGTGTTTTGCGACTCGCTGCCGGAGCGACGATTCGCGAGCATCACGACGCGGATCTCATTTGGAGCGATGGTGAAGCGCGATTGCACATTCCGCTCGCGACGAATCCCGACGTGGCCTTTTACGTTGACGATCAGCGCGTGCGCATGTTGGCTGGGGAGTGCTGGTACCTGAATTTGTCAAAATCGCATCGCGTGCAGAATCGTGGCATAACTGAGCGCGTGCATCTGGTGCTCGACTGCGGTGTTAACGACTGGCTCGCGGAGCTTGTTCAGCACGGTACGCCGCCAACGATGGAGTCATTGCGAATGATCGATAAAGCAACTGCGCACTTTCAGGCCTTCCGCGAAACCGTTTTCGGTGAGCATTCCTTAGCCGAAGAGCTGCGGTCATGCGGGGGATTGGATGAGTTGATGGCGCTTGCCGTGACCCGTGGTGCAGAGCTTGGATTTCACTTCTCTGTGGAAGACGTTCGCGCGCAGGTTAACCGCGCTCGACGGGACTGGATCGAGCAATGGATCGTATGAACGCTGGAGTCGGCTCAACGCTGGATTTCGCCGGTTGGCTTCCAATCCGGCTCTTCGTCAACGACCAAACCGTCTGGGTCGACTGGTGTTATCGCGGCGATGCCGCGCTGCGTGCGCCGTTTTTTCAGGACGATGCGCAGCGCCTTCTTCAACGTCCTTTCAATCTGGCCTTTCGCCGCTACACGCCGATCGCCGAGCTGGTTGCGTGGGCCAATCGGAACGCAATTCAAGTTCCGGTGGCATCGCTCAAAGCGTTCGTCGCGCATGTCTCGCGCTGCGGCTCGACTTTGATCAGTCAAATGCTCGCGCATCAACCGACTCATGTGATGATGTCGGAGCCGCCGATGCTCGACATGCTGATCAATATTCGTTATCGCCTGCCGGACATTTCGCGTGAGCAGCAGATTGAATGGCTACGCGCACTGCTCGCCGTGCTCGGGCAGGCCCCTGCGCAAGAACAACATCTGGTCATCAAGCTCGACGCCTGGCACATCGTCGAGCATGCGCTCATCAAAGACGCGTTTCCCGATGTGCGATGGATATTTTTGTATCGTGATCCAGTGGAGGTTGCCGCGTCACAGCTGGCGCAGCGTGCTAGTTACATGGTTCCGGGTATGGTCAGCGCAATATCTCGTCTGGTGGACTTGCAAACGATGACGGGTGTGTCGGCGGAAGCCCATATCGCTGCGGTGTTGGGCAAGTTCTTCGAGGCTGGTGCGCTGGTCTGTGAGCGAGGTGGGGCACTCGCCTTGAACTACCAGTCGTTGCCATCGGCGGTGTGGGGCACGTTGCGCGAAACGCTGGGACTCGCCGATGACACAGCAACGATTGCGTCGCTAGAGGCGAGTGCCGGGCGCGACGCCAAGACGCCACAAATGACGTTTGAGCCCGATTCAGCGCGCAAGCAGAGCGCCGCATCAGCGGCGTTGCGAGAAGCGGTGACGGCGAGCTGCGGTGCGGCTTATGAACGTTTACAGGCGATTGCCCGTTAGTTTTTCGGCTTTTTTTGCTATTCGGTCAGCCAGCGTTTCATTGACGGGTAACCAACCTCAGTTGCTTGATCCGTCGAAGGCGGATCAGCAAGACCTCGCCAGGTCAGTATCGGTACACCGATGTATCGCCGTTGGGCAAAATTTTCGATAAGCGAATTGGCACCGCCGCGATAGCCGTCCTCGTGAAAAACAACCGACGGAGCTAGTCCCAAATGCAACGCCGCAGCGTACGACCACGCGATGGCCCCCATTTCATTGCCACCATTGTCCCCGACGTTTTCGTGGAGCAGTCTTCTCTCGACTGCGGGCACGACGGCAAGATGACCCGCCTCGTGCAGCAAGTCGCCGGGGTACCTGATTGCGGCGTGATCCACCACGAGCGCGCCACGCGCCACGGTGATACCGGGCAGCACGGTAGCGACGGTGATGGATTGCTCAATTACGTCGAGGTCGATGCTGCGAAGAAAGCCGATAATCGAGATGATGAGCTGCGCGTGCGCGAGGGACGGGGATTCGTCGTTGGTTAAGGATTGCATCTTTTGATTTTCGACCGGAATCGCGGTGTGGAACGGCGTTTCCGCAAATTATTCTTCGTTCAAATGCCACGTCTTCACAGCGACTAATTGACGATGCCACAACCATCTCTTCAACCCACCGTGCTCTGGCTTACCGGATATTCAGGCGCGGGAAAAACCACTATTTCTGATCTTCTGAAAGCTGCGCTGGTCGAAGCGGGCAGCACATCAGTTGTGCTGGATGGAGATCAGATTCGGCGCGGCCTTTGCAGCGATTTGAGCTTTTCGGACGCGGATCGTACCGAGAACATTCGTCGCGTCGCGGAGGTGGCTCGGGTGCTGGTCAACAGCGGCGTTGTGACAATCGTGGCGCTCATCTCACCGCTTCACAAGGATCGGGAAATGGCACGCGCGAAGTTCGAAGCAGGTTCTTTCGTTGAAATTTTCGTTGACACACCGCTGGCGGTCGCCGAAGCACGCGACGTCAAGGGGCTTTACCGGCGGGCGCGAGCCGGGCAACTCACGCAATTCACGGGCGTTGATTCAGCTTACGAGCCACCCTTGCAGCCGGAGATTCATATCAACACGACGGTGCTTTCCGCGACCGAAGCGGCCCACCGAATCTTGCTTTACCTTCGGCAGAATCGATCAGCCCTTCGGTACGGTTCGTTGTGAGTCAATCCGGCAATCACCGCTGCGCTTGGGGTTATGGCCATATTTTCCAAAAAAGTCGAGTTATTCAATAATTGGCATCTATGCCCTTATTCAACGGGCATTTCAACGCAAAGCTATATGCGCTTGCGACACTTTCCCAATGGGTGTTGGCGCGGTTTTAACCCCGTTTTGCGTCTAGCTTCGTTACACCCATCTCATCCCCCAATTGGAGAGACCATGAGCGCCACGTCCGCTGCCCGCAGCCATCCTTCGCAACCCTGGTCGCGGGCTCGCAACCGATGGCGCTCCGCGCTCGCTGGCTGCTTGATCGGTACTGCGGCACTGGTGTCGTTGTCGGCGAACGCCTTCTGTGGGTTCTATGCGGGCAAGGCGGACGCGAGCCTGTTCAATGAGGCGAGCCAGGTGATTCTGGTGCGCGACGGCAACCGCACCGTGCTGTCGATGCTGAACGACTATTCAGGGCCGCTCAACGAATTTGCACTGATCGTGCCCACGCCCACCGTGCTCAAGCAGGGTCAGGTGCGGGTGGCCGAGAAAACCACGTTTGAGCGGCTCGACGCGTATTCCAGCCCGCGCCTAGCCGAGTATCACGACACCGATCCCTGCCAGATGAATTTCAGCTGGGGGCAGCAGATGTATCCGAGGACGATGTACGCGCCCATGGCGGCAGCGGGCGGGATGCGCTCCGAATCGATGCTGAAGAAAGACAAGGCGCTTGGCGTCACGGTCGAGGCGCAGTACACGCTGGAGGAATACGACATCGTGAGCCTGTCGGCGACGCAGTCTGACGGGCTTGAGACCTGGCTACAGGACAACGGCTACAAGATTCCGAAAGGCGCGAGCGCAGCGCTCAAACCGTACATCAATCAGGGCATGAAATTCTTCGTGGCGAAGGTCAACTTGAAGGAGCAGACGCGGCTCGGCTACAGCACGCTGCGCCCGCTGCAATTTGCCTTTGAGAGCGAAAAATTCATGCTGCCGATGCGCCTTGGCATGTTGAATGCGCCGCCGAACAAACCACAGGATTTGATCGTCTATGTGCTCAGCAAAAACGGTCGCGTCGAGAGCAGCAACTACCGCACCGCCAAGCTTCCGGCCAACGAAAATTTGCCACCATTTGTGAAGCCAAAATTCAAGGAGTTCTACAAGGCGCTCTACGACACGTCCACCGCACGCGAGGACTATCGCGCGGTGTTCACGGAATACTTTTGGGATATGGGCTGGTGCGATCCGTGTGCCGCTGATCCGCTGTCTGCGGTGGAGCTGCGCAAGGCCGGTGTGTTCTGGGTGGGCGGAGAAGATATACAGGTTGCGCCGGGTTCGGCACCGCCGCTGCCTGGCACATCGCGCTTGCTGCGGCCGCCGATGCCGCCTTCCGGCGGCGGAGCACAGCCAGTGCTTTTGACGCGGCTGCACGTGCGCTACACCGCGAACACTTTCCCTGAGGACTTGATGTTCACGCAGACCAAAGACCGGCAAAACTGGCAAACCCGTTACGTGATCCAGAACCCGTATGCCAGCAGCGTCGCCGCCTGCTCCGAGAAAACCGGCAGAGCAGATTGCGAGGCGATGTGCCGTGAGCGCATGACCAACGTCGAACGCATGATCAGTGACGCCAAAGGCAACAGCTCAGGGCTGCCAGACGTATACGCCAACAAATCTTCATCCGTATTGATGAGTGATTGCGCGAGGAGTTGCAGCGACAGCAAACGCGGCGCGATGGAGGCCGCCAGCAAATACTACGAACGCGAGTTGCCGGAGCGTCTCGCCCGCGAGAAGCAGACGCTCGCCAAACTCACCGGCTGGTCGATGGCGGACATCGACAAGATGGGCGGCTCGGTGGGCGGTGTGAAGCCAGTGGGCACGGGTGACGTGCAGGTGCCGGATACACGGACGTGGTGGCAGAAACTGTTTGGTTTGAACACGGTGAAACGCGCCGCTGCGGGGTAGCGCGATGATCACAACCAATGATGTTGCGATGAAGTGGAATATTTTGGCAGGGTGGGCAGCCTCTGCCCACCAAGGCGTGGGGAGTCAACCATGTCTCGATTAGCCAACGCTTGGCGGGCACGGGGTGCCCACCCTACCTATTCGTTCGTCGCATGGATGGCAAGCCGAGCGCGACCATTCGCCATCGACGCACGCTGGTTTCAGATTCTGTTCCTTCTGAGCTTTCTGATCTTCGGCGCGCTAGCGCGGGACTTCGCGTTGACATGGCCACAGGTAGCACTGACTTTTGCGTCTGCGCTGGCCACGCAAGCCGCATGGCAGTGGGGGCTCCGGCTACCCAACCGCGCAAGCTGGAGCGGCTACCTGAGCGCCATCGTGTCGGGCTTCGGCATCTCGATACTGGTACGCGCCGATTCGCTCTGGGTGCATCCGCTACTCGCAGCGATTGCGATGTCATCAAAATATCTGCTGCGTGCCGGGCCAGCCACTTGCCGCAGCCACATCGCCAATCCCGCGAATCTCGCCGCCTTTGCCGCATGGTTCTGGATTCCCGGCGCGTGGTTGTCGCCGGGGCAATGGGGTTCGGAGTCGCTCGCGGCGCTGTGGTTTCTGGCGCTCGGCGGGCTGGTCACGCAACGCATTCAACGCTGCGACATCGGCCTCACGTTTCTTGGCTCATGGGCCGCGTTGCTAGCGGCACGTGTGATCTGGCTCGACTACAGCGCCGCAGTCGGTTTAAGCATGTGGACACAGCAAATCAGCAATGGCGCAACGCTGCTGTTCGCGTTCTTCATGATCTCCGACCCGATGACCACGCCGCAACGGCGAAGCTCGCGGGTAGCCTATGCAATCGCGGTCGCTGCTGCTGCGTTTGTCTGGCAATTTTTGTTCTACAAGCCGCATGGCTTGATCGTCGTGTTATTTGCCGCCAGCGCCCTGGTGCCGATTATCAACTGGGCGCTGCCCGGGCAGAGATTCGAATGGCAGCAAGCTGCCGTTTAGGGTGCATGCAGCGCACCCTATACTTTACGCATGATTTCCATTGACTATTGCAAGCGATTCGCCCGCTACAACCGCTGGCAAAACCAGTCCATCTATGGCGCTGCCGCGACGTTGCCGGACGGCACACGCAAGCGCAATATGGGGGCATTTTTCAAGAGCATTCACGGCACCTTGAATCATTTGGTGGTGGCTGATCAGTTGTGGCTGGATCGGCTGGACGGTGTGCCAACCAGCATCACCTCGCTTGATCAGGAGCTGCACGACGACTTCGACGCGTTAACGCGTAAACGCGAGCACACGGACAACCGGCTGGATCGATTTATTGCGTCGCTCGCGGAAGCGGGCTTGCATGGCACCCTTACCTTCCGCCGACTGTCCGGTGACAAGGGAGAGTTGACGCTGCCAATGCCGATTGTGATGATGCAGTTGTTCAATCACCAGACACACCATCGCGGTCAGGTCACGACCTTGCTGATGCAATGCGGCGTCAACGTGGGTGTGACCGATTTTCCGATGTTGCCTGCGGATTTTGCATCGCCCGTGTTTGGGATATGAACGTACGTGAACTCGCTGACGTAGACGCACTGTGGCGAGCTGCCGAAGCGTATTTGTCGCGCGATCCAGCCAACAATACCCATCAACTCAGCGCAGCGAAACGCATCAAGGAGCTCGGCGCCCGACACGGAGAGCGTTTCTTCGTCGTCTACGCCGACGACACGGCCCACGAGCTGCTTGCAAGTGCGATCTACGTGGATTCAAAGGCGCTGTTTCTGGCGACGATGCCGCCAGAGGCAGCCAGCGCCCTGGCGCGGCATTTGCGCGCTAGTGACGTACCTCTCTGCGGTGTAATTGGCAGGCGCGATTTGCTTCCGTCGTTCACGGATTCGTACGCGAAAACCTTCTCGACTCACGTTGAACTGATGCTCTATCAGCTCATGAAAGTGCCCGACTACGGTCGCGCCACAGGCCACGCCCGTTTAGCGACAGTCGACGATCTTGATCTGCTTATCGAGTGGCATCGCGCCTTTGAAATTGAAGTCGGCATGCTCAATGTACCCACGCCGCTTGCGGAACGTGTTGCACTGCGCATCACCCATCAGCAACTGATTCTGTGGATCGTCGATGGCATCGCGGTGAGCATGGCTGGCGCGAATCCGCTTCCGGCTGCCTCTGCGCGCATCGGCCCGGTGTACACGCCACCGACCCTACGCGGGCATGGTTATGCGCAAGCCGTAACCGCTGCGGCGAGCGAGCACGTACAACGCGACAACCCGCGCACCGTATTCCTGTTCACGGATGCCGTTAATCCCGCAAGCAACAAGGCCTATCAGCGGATTGGCTATGTGCACCAGTCGGATCACGCGCATCTGCTTTTTGACGCCAGCGACGCCCGCGCGCCGTTGCTACGGGCTGAAGGCATTGCGATTTCACCAAGGAAGAACCCATGAAAATCTATCGCATCGCAACCATCCCTGGCGACGGCATCGGCAAGGAAGTGGTGCCTGCGGGTCAGCAGGTGCTAGAAGCGCTTGCCGCTGCCAGTAACAACTTCGGCTTTGAGTTTGAGAACTTTGGCTGGGGCAGCGACTACTACCGGGCGCACGGCGTGATGATGCCGGAGGATGGTCTGAACGCGTTGCGCAACAAGGATGCAATCCTGTTCGGCTCGGCAGGCGACCCGCACATTGCCGACCACATCACGCTGTGGGGTCTGCGCCTGAAAATATGTCAGGGCTTTGATCAGTATGCCAACGTGCGGCCAACGCGTATCCTGCCCGGCATCGACGGCCCGCTGAAGCGTTGCGGCCCGGACGACCTCAATTGGGTGATTGTGCGCGAAAACTCGGAGGGCGAATACGCAGGCGTTGGCGGACGCGTGCATCAGGGCCATCCCATTGAGGCCGCGACCGACGTGTGCATCATGACCCGTGCGGGTGTTGAGCGCATCATGCGCTTCGCGTTCAAGCTCGCACAATCGCGTCCACGCAAGCTGTTGACGGTTATCACCAAGTCAAATGCGCAACGTCACGCCATGGTGATGTGGGACGAGATCGCGGTGCAGATTTCCAGAGAGTTCCCCGACGTGAAATGGGACAAAGAGCTCGTTGACGCCGCCACTGCGCGCATGGTCAATCGCCCCGCAACGCTCGATACGATTGTCGCGACCAACCTGCATGCCGACATCCTGAGCGATCTCGCGGCTGCACTCGCTGGCAGTCTCGGCATTGCGCCTACAGGCAATATCGACCCGGAGCGTCGCTATCCATCCATGTTTGAGCCAATTCATGGTTCAGCATTCGACATCATGGGCAAGGGATTGGCGAACCCCGTGGGCACCTTCTGGAGCTGCGTGATGATGCTGGAACATCTTGGCGAAATGGACGCAGCACGCGTGTTGATGCAAGCCATCGAGACGATCACTGCAGACGCGTCATTGCACACGGGTGACCTCGGTGGCAAGGCGACGACGGCACAGGTCACGCAGGCGGTGTGCACGCGGCTTGTGCGTAACGCAAAGTAGCCCGGAGAAGCAGAGCGCGTCCGGGTTTTGTCATCAACGCGCAGCGCACTTACTTGCGTGCGTTGCTCCGCTCAGCACGTTTGGTTTGTATCAATTTGACCCGGACGCACCTCGCTTCTTCGGGCTACGCGCCGTACGTCAACTCCCGTGCTTTGCCCCAAAAAATTCGATACACAAAAACGGTGTAACCAATGATGGCAGGCAACGCAATACCTGTACCCACTAGCAAAATCACCAGAGAGCTCGTGGCACTTGCGGCTTCCCAAACGTTCAGGCGATCAATCACCACATAGGGATAAATGGAGTACGCCAGGCCGAGCGTCGCCAGGATCAACACCAGCACTGTGGCCGCAAACACAATCCAGCCGTAACCCGCAGCGACGATAGATTTTTTGCCCGTGACATGCCACAACGCGCCAAACGCGGCAGCGCTGATCAACGGGATGGGCAACAGGGCGAAAAAGCCGGGCAGCTTGAACCATTTTTTGAAAATGGTTTCGCTGATCAGCGGCGTGGTGATTGAAATGGCGGCGATGCCAATGACGAACGGCAGGATGGCTTGCCGCGCCCACACCACGGCGCGGGCCTGCAGGTCGCCCTCGGCCTTCATGATGAGCCAGCCCGCGCCTAGCACCACATACGCTGCAGGCACGGTCAGCGCGATCACTGCGTTGAATGCCCACGTCCACCAGTCGTCGCGAAAGCCGCTGACGTAGCTGCCGAGCATCCAGCCCTGAGACATGGCGGACACCAGCGAGCCGATGGCGAACGCACGGTTCCAGCGAGGCTTGTGTTTGTCGTTCGCTTTGGTGCGAAAGTCGAACGACACGCCGCGAACAATGAGCCCCATGAGCATGATCGCAACCGGCAGATACAGCGCCGACAACACAATGCCATGCGCCGACGGAAACGCGACCAGCATGATGCCAACGCCGAGCACCAGCCACGTTTCATTCGCGTCCCAGAACGGCCCGATGGAAGCAACCATCATGTCTTTGTGCTCATCGGGTGCGAAGTGCAGCAGGATGCCAACGCCCAGATCGTAACCGTCGAGGATGACGTAGAGCAACATCGCCAGACCCATCACGGCCATGAAGATCAGCGGTAGAACGGTATCCATCTTTAGTCTCCGGCCGCTTCAACGATGGCATCGACTTTTCGCCCTGCGGCCGTCGGCAATTTGGGCGCTTGGCCGCGTGTCGGTTTTTCCGACAAACTCTTCACCACGAACACGTACGAAATCAGCAAGAACACATACAGCGCCAGATACGCGGTGAGTGTCAACCCGATCATGGCAGGGGCATGTTTGGCTGCCGTTTCGGCTACTGTCACGACGCCGTACACGATGTAGGGTTGACGACCAATTTCGGTGACGTACCAGCCCGCGACGGTTGCCACCCAACCGGCAAACGTCATCGCGGCGAGTGCCTTCAAGTACAAACGTGGCAGCGTGTCGATGGTGCGCTTGCGCAGCATGAATACGCCAAGCCAACTGATCGCGAGCATTGCCACGCCCATACCTACCATGATGCGGAATGCCCAGAACACGGGTGCTACCGGTGGATGTTTACCTTCAAATTCGTTGAGCCCTTTGAGTTCACCGTCTAGGTCATGGGTGAGAATCAGGCTCGCGACTTTCGGAATTTCTATCGCGTACAGATTGGACTTTGTCTCTTTGTTTGGCCATGCGAAAAGCACGAGGGGTGCGCCTTTTTCGGTGTTCCAGATGCCCTCAATAGCGGCAATTTTTGCAGGCTGATATTTGAGCGTGTTGGTGCCGTGGATATCACCCACCAGTATTTGAATCGGAATCAAAATCGCCGCTGCGGTCAGTGCCGTTTTGAAGGCTTTATGCGTGGCTTTGCTGTCCACTTTTTTAAGCACTTGCCACGCACTCACACCCAGCACTACAAAGCTTGCCGTGAGACCAGAGGCAAGCAGCATGTGGCTGAAACGATACGGAAACGACGGGTTGAACAGTATCGCCAACCAGTCGGTAGCGAACATTTTTCCGTTGATGATTTCGTAGCCCACCGGCGTCTGCATCCACGAGTTCAGCGAGAGAATCCAGAATGCACTCATCGTCGTGCCGAAGGCTACGAGAAAGGTCGCGATCAGGTGCGTGCGCTCTGAAACGCGACCGCGGCCGAACAGCATCACACCAAGAAACGTGGCTTCGAGGAAAAATGCTGTCAGCACTTCATAGCCGAGCAACGGTCCAGCGATGTTGCCCGCGATTTCCATGAAGCCTGGCCAGTTGGTGCCAAACTGAAAGCTCATCGTGATGCCTGACACCACACCCAGCGCGAAGGTCAGCGCGAATATTTTGGTCCAGAAGTAATACGCCTCTTCCCACGATTCGTCGCGCGTCGCCTTAAAACGCATGCGGAAGAAAAACAGAATCCAGCCGAGCGCAATGGTGAGGGTCGGAAACAGGATGTGAAAGGTAATGTTTGCCGCAAATTGCATGCGTGCCAGGATGAGCGCAGTTTCATTCATGATCGTTAAGCCTTACTTCAATTGCTCTTTGTCTTGCGACCGGTCACTACTTTCAACTTGTCTGTCATGTCCAGCACTGTCTTTACGCTCGAGCCCATGCGCATCAAACGCGCAATGGTTTCCGGCGACAGTCTTTGAACATCATCGAACCACGTCGACGACAAGTCAATCAGTTCATGCATCTGTTGCATGCGCTTCTGCGCATGCGCGTCAGCCTCGCTACCGGGCGTTTCGACCAGCGCAGCGCGCAGCATCGATAACGTCGGCTCGACTTCGCGACGGCGCTTCTCTTCCGCAAGCGATTTAAAAATTTCCCACACGTCTTGCGGCGCTTCAAAATATTCTCGGCGATCACCGGCCAGATGCTTCAGTTTCACCAGCCGCCACGCCTGCAATTCTTTGAGACCGATGCTCACGTTAGAACGCGAAAACTCAAGCGCGTCGGCAATGTCGTCTGCATGCAGCGGTTTCGGCGCCACAAAGATAAGCGCGTAAATTTGTCCAACCGTGCGGTTGATACCCCAGCGTGACCCCATCTCGCCGAAGTGAGAAACAAATTGCTGGGTGAGAGGTGGCAGCGTGTTCACGTTTGGTTAACCGACATTTTTTTGGGCGTCTGAGAAATCGAAACGCATTATATGAAAAATTCTTGAGTTTTCAGCAATTACTGAAAATTAAGAAACTTTCGCAACAGCTTTCTACGCTAACGCTTCTTTAATAAGGGCGTAACTAGTCATTCGTCGAAAAATCGACTTCATCCCCTATTTTTGTTGAGCCGCCGTTAAATGGCGCTTTCTGCTGCTTTTTACTAAAAGCTATAGAGCGTTTTCGTCGCTGCAAAACGCTCTTGTTCGCACTGCACATTGGCCCGCCAATCGCGTCGAACGTGATGCTGAAGTGATCGCTCATTGCGCGAAAGACTTGGTTACCCCGGCACAAACGGTGCGCCCGCGCGGAGAAACGCGCCGCTTGTCGACGAAGCAATCAACCCCTACACTCCTGTCCAGTTTTGCTCGCCACACCCAGTCCACGCCACCGCTCTGTTGAAATGATGCCGCCCGAATCCGCCACCCTCGCCGCGCCGGTAATACCTTCACCGACCTCACACACTGCGCCCATTTACGACCCCGCGTTGATGCGGTATCGAGCGGATCCTCTGGCCGACAGAACCATCGCCGCTATCGTGGGCTCGTGGGATTTGCCGGTTGGCGAGCAGAGCTTACAGGCGCTGCTGACATTGAATGAGGATCGTTTGCAGAACATACACACTGCAATGCAACTGATGAACACATGGACGAGCAACGGCGCATTGGTCAACTGGACGCCGCCGCCCGTGTCGACGGTGCCCAGCGCCACATGGGCCCCTCACGTCGTGACGGCATTGCGCGAGTACCTCGACGCCGCCCAAGCGCTACCCGACTGGGCCGATCCACACAAAATTGCGCTGGGCGAAAAGGTATTCACCGATCACGGGCCGATATCGGTCATGTCGTTGTTTTGCGCGAGCCTGCCCGACTGCTACGTGCAGCCGAAGGCGTCGGCCGTGTTGCAGGTTTCCGGACAACTGACGGCGCACGCTGATTACCGCATCCGGTCGACCGCGGCGATGGTGTTTCCAGTCATGCTGCGCGGTGGCATGACCGCCGGTCAGGGCGGCGGAGTCGCGCAAACCTTAAAAGTGCGACTCATTCACGCCACCATCAGAAACTTGATTCTGCACGGCGCGCCGGAGGCCATGATCAACGCCGTAGTGCCGCAGAGCAGCAGCCCGCCTATGGCCTCAGCCGCCGCCATGCCGATGCACAGCGCATTCGTCGCGCATGGCTGGAACGTCGTGCGCGACGGGTTGCCCAACAATCAGGAGCAACTGGTGTTCACGTTGCTGACATTTCAC
>JANXNO010000608.1 GCA_025354075.1 Burkholderiales bacterium
TGGCGTCTGCGCGAACAGTTCACGAATCGGCGTGAACAGACCGGTGTACGTTGCAGGATTTGAGCGCGGCGTGCGACCAATCGGGCTCTGATCGACGTCGATCACTTTGTCAAACTGTTCGAGCCCGTCAATGCCAGCATGCGGCGCAGGATCGGCGAGGCTACCGTAGATTTTTTTTGCTGCGGCACGATACAGCGTGTCGTTGACCAACGTGGATTTGCCCGAACCGGAGACGCCGGTCACGCAGGTGAGCAACCCCATCGGGATCGACGCTTCCACGTTCTTCAGGTTATTGCCACGCGCGCCACGAATCACGATCTGCTTTTCAGGATTCGGCGCGATGCGTTTTTTCGGTACTGCGATTTGCATCGCGCCGGACAGGTACAAACCGGTCAGCGATGTCTTGCTCTTTTTGATGTCGGCGGGCTTGCCCTGCGCGATGATTTCACCGCCGTGAACGCCTGCAGCAGGCCCCAAATCGACAACGTAATCAGCAGCCATGATCGCATCTTCGTCGTGCTCGACCACGATCACGGTATTGCCCAAATCACGCAGATGTTTGAGCATGGCGAGCAGACGATCGTTGTCGCGTTGATGCAGGCCGATGGACGGCTCGTCGAGCACGTACATCACGCCGGTGAGGCCTGAGCCAATTTGTGAGGCGAGCCGAATGCGTTGTGATTCGCCTCCCGACAACGTCTCTGCACTGCGATCCAGCGACAGATATTCGAGACCGACATTATTCAAAAATCCAACGCGATTTTTGATCTCGTAAATGATGCGCTCAGCGATTTTTTGCTTGGCACCGGTGAGTTTTAGCGTCGCAAAAAACTTTGCGGTGTCGAACAGCGGCAGACGGCTTATTTCGAAAATCGCCGCATCGCCGACCTTCACAAATCGCGCTTCTTTACGGAGCCGTGCACCGTGGCAGTCCGGGCAATCCCGTCGGCTCATGTACTTCGACAGCTCTTCGCGCACAGCGGAAGATTCCGTCTCGTGATAGCGGCGGCGGAAATTGGGCAGCACGCCCTCGAACGGATGCTTTCGCTTTTGAATGACGCCTTTTTCACTGACGTAATCAAACTCGATCACGTCTTCGCCACTACCGAGCACCACCGCGTTGCGCGCCTCTTCCGGCAGATCCTTGAACGGTACTTCGACATTAAAACCGTAGTGCGCAGCAAGCCCCTGCAACAGTTGAAAGTAAAAAATCGTGCGTCGATCCCAGCCCTTGATTGCACCACTGGCCAGCGACAATTCGGGATGTGCAACGATGCGGCTCTGCTCGAATTCGTCGATTTCACCGAGCCCATCGCAGGTCGGGCAGGCACCCATTGGCGAGTTGAACGAGAACAGCCGTGGCTCCAGTTCAGCCAGCGAATAATCACAAATCGGGCAGGCGAATTTTGACGAGAAAAGCTGCGATTGCTGCTTCTCACCTTCGAGGGTGTCCATCATCACCACCAGCGCACGGCCATTGCCCATGCGGCATGCTGTCTCGAACGATTCGGCGAGGCGCTGCTTGGCGTCGGGCCGAACCTTTACGCGGTCAATCACAACATCGATACTGTGTTTATGATTTTTGGCGAGCTTCGGCGACGGCTCCAGTTCCATCACCTCACCGTCAATCCGCACCTTGGTGAAGCCCTTGGCTTTCAGCTCGATGAACAGCTCCGCGTGCTCGCCTTTGCGATCCGTAAGCACCGGCGACAGCAGCATCACGCGAGTGTCCACCGGGTACGCCAACACCGTGTCCACCATCTGCGAAATCGTCTGCGACGACAGCATGATTTCAGGATGATTCGGGCAGTAAGGATCGCCCACTCGCGCATACAAAAGGCGCAAATAATCGTGAATCTCGGTGACGGTGCCGACGGTGGAGCGCGGGTTGTGACTGGTCGCTTTTTGCTCAATGGCGATGGCCGGAGCGAGACCTTCAATCAGGTCCACATCCGGCTTGTCCATCATCTGCAAAAACTGACGTGCGTAGCTTGACAGCGACTCGACGTAGCGACGCTGCCCTTCGGCATACAGCGTGTCAAACGCCAACGAGCTTTTTCCTGAGCCCGACATCCCGGTGATCACCACCAGCTTGTGCTTGGGAATGTCGATGTTGATGTTTTTGAGATTGTGGGTGCGTGCGCCGCGAACTCGGAGGAAATCCATGCTGGCTTTATTCAGAACAACCCGCGATTATCGCGGTTTGGCCTGGCTCACGGAAGCACGGTGGTTGCCAACACTTAAAACCGCTGGAAATTAGCCGTCTATTTTTTGAGACACTTTGGTGTAAATTTATGTTGACACAATGATTCGGCTTCGTACAATCGAGATTCGTTAGCGTGTTCCCGTGCGCGAGGCATGCGGGCAGCGCTACGAATGGAGGAACCGCATGAAGCCCACCCTGAAGTCCGTGAACCCAGCAACGTCCCCAAGCCCCGTGAACTACGGCGCGCGAATGGGGGCCAGGCTGGACGAACTAAAGCAGGAGGGCCGCTATCGCGTATTCACCGAGCTGGATCGCCCGGCGGGAGAGTTTCCGCGAGTGCGCTGGCATTCTGATTCGGGTAACCGACAGGTGGTCGTGTGGTGCTCCAACGATTATCTTGGCATGGGGCATCACCCCAGCGTTCGCCGCGCGATGCGTTCGGCCATTGACGAGGGCGCAACCGGCGCGGGCGGCACACGCAATATCGCGGGCACCAACAGTCGCCACGTCGAGCTTGAATCATTGCTGGCCGATCTGCACGACAAACCTGCTGCACTGACTTTTTCATCTGGTTACGCCGCCAACCTCGCCTGCTTGTCGGTGCTGGGCTCGGTGTTGCCGAACACCGTGATCTTGTCTGACGGCGACAATCATAATTCCATGATCGAAGGCATTCGCCGCTCGGGCGCTGAGCGGCGCGTGTTCAAACACAACGATGCGCGCGATCTTGAAGCGCACTTGAAGGCGATTCCCACTGATCAGCCGAAGCTGATTGCGTTCGAGAGCGTCTATTCGATGAGCGGCAACATCTCGCCCATCGCTGACTTTATCGAGCTGGCCAAACGCTACAACGCGTTCACTTATATCGACGAAGTTCACGCCGTCGGCATGTACGGCGCTAAAGGCGGTGGCGTGTGTCAGGAGTTGGGCCTGGATCAACATATCGACGTGATTCAAGGCACGCTGGGCAAAGCGTACGGCATGCAGGGCGGCTATGTAGCAGGCAGCGTAGAAGCGGTAGATTGCATTCGCAGTTTCGGTAACGCGTTCATTTTTTCAACATCGCTGGCCCCCGTGCTGGCGGCGGGTGCCATCGCCAGTGTGAGCCAGCTCATGCATTCGCAGATCGAGCGCCTGGCGCAGCGCGACCGTGTCGCCCGTGTCAAGCGTTTGCTCAAGCAGGCAGGCGTCCCCGTGATGCCCAGTATGAGCCATATTGTTCCGGTGCTGGTGGGCGACGCGGTGAAGGCGAAGCGCCTGAGCGATCATCTGCTCAGCCGCCATGGCATCTATCTGCAACCAATCAATTACCCCACGGTGCCGATGGGCACAGAGCGGCTGCGCATCACACCCGGTCCGCTTCATACCGACGCCATGATTGACGATCTGGTCAGTGCGATGGTGGCATCCTTTCAAACGCTTGATTTGCCATTGCATGTTCAAGAGCGTGAGGCAGTTGCTGCTTGATGCTGTATGCATTCGCTGAAACGGCTGAATTGCAGCGGTTCACGTAAATAAAAAGGCCACGTTGTGGCCTTTTTTCTTGCTCGCTGTATCCGGGGCGACATCGAGCACCGGCAGCTGCCAGCTATTTCCGTGTCTGCGTCATGCCCTGCCGAGCGCTGGATTCTGTGCCTTCAAAGGGACAGTTTATGCGTCAATATCGCCCAACAAGGGCGCTAAATTACTGGTACTCCCGGTCGAGAATTACGCCGTCTCGTCAATGACATCGCGATCACCGTGGATCGCATTTTGAACGGATACGCGTTTGCCGCAAAAAAATATGCCCGCGATCACTCGCAGGCATTGATTTTATTTGCGCAGTCTGCGCGTAGCTACCTACAGACCGATGCCAATCAAGTCAACGCGGCGCGATTCTGCGCTGGCGCTGCCCACCATGAACTCAGGCTTCTTCAGATTGATTCGATCCTCTGCCACTCCAGCTGCTTTGAGCGCATCGCGTACTGCAAACGCACGGCGTTTGGCCAGGTCCATGTTTTGATCCTGATTGCCGGTACTGTCGGCGAAGCCAGAGATGTCGAGCTTCGCGGCAGCATTCGTACTTAATGCTTTAGC
This sequence comes from Burkholderiales bacterium, assembly GCA_025354075.1. GTDB lineage: Bacteria > Pseudomonadota > Gammaproteobacteria > Burkholderiales > Casimicrobiaceae > Casimicrobium. Next base: position 4,283 of record JANXNO010000608.1, read on the forward strand.
CGCAGTTTTGATGGCATCAGAGCCCGCAGCATCGATGTCAGCTTTGCCAGTGGGGAAGAAAATCTTGCCGAGCACATTCAAGGCAGCCGCAAGAGGACTTGCCGGCGTTACAGGCGCTGCGGTCGGCGTCGTACTGGCTGCAGTACTAATCTTTTTCAGCTCCGGGTAATCAGCCAACATGCTCGCGCCCAGCAACGGTTTGTTCGCGCCCTGATGGCACGTTGAGCACCCCACTTTGGCGACGTCGCCCATAGCGGCTCCCTTGCGGTAGTCAGGGAAGACGCTTTCAAGCGGCGTCATGTGGACGTTATTGATATCACGCACCATGCGCAGACCGTACCATGCGGTCACTCGTTGTGGCGTGCTGTTACTCCAGTTAGCAAACGCTTGGGTGTTGTGGCAGAAAGTGCAGTTGACACCGAGCGAACTGGACATGTGCATCATCAAGCTGTAATTCCATTCCGTATGAGCGATGCTTGCGCCGGTTCCGCTCGGCCCCGTTGGTTTGGTTGGTAAAGCGTCGCCGCCCTGCACCCGAACCTGACCGTCGTTCGCAAGATAGCTGCTCAGAGAATCGAGCGGCAAGGACGAATATCCATTGGCGGAAACCGGCGTATTCTGGCCGTATTTCCAGCCCGTGAAGCCCTTCACCTTGCCAGGATCGGCTGCCGAATACCAGACCTCCGTAGGAATGTTATTTCCGCGATGGCACGTGTAGCACGTTACGCCGGTAACGCCTACGTGGGTGCCCCAGTCAGCATTGATGTTGCCCGTCATGGTGAGCATTTTTCGGGCAACTACTTTGGTGTAGAGCGTATCCGCTGAAAAGTCCTCGCCAGCCTTGTGGCAGTAGTTACAACCTTCTTTCGGCGCAACCCAGCTGGTCATCGCCACCATCGTGCGGGTGAACTCACCCACGCTCTGGTTGCCGAGCACCTGTACGTTTTTATACAGGCTACCCGCGGTTGGACCATTGGGATCGGCCTGGGGGGATGCCTCAGGCAACGCGTTTAATTTGACCAGCTTTACCTTGTCGCGCGGGTTGTCCATCTCAACCATGCCGGTACCGCGATACCCGACCTGTTGCGATATGACCGGGGGGCGCTCGCACGCCACCATCAACACCGATGCGGTAAGCACCAATGCGCTGGTAAAGAAACTCTTGGCGCGAATCATTTCATGGCTCCTGGTAACAGGCTTGGATCAACAACAGGTACCGTAAACGCAGGATACATTGGTGCAACGCCATGTTTGACCGCCCATAAATACCAGTTATCCACCACCGTGCCCGTCAGCAAAATTCCGATGCCACCAGTGATCGGGGTCAATATTGCAAACCACCACGCCCAACGGTGAATCGACTCCATTGTGGCGTTGAATCCCATCGTCCAGCGCCAAAATAAGGCGGCGCGCTCGGACGCTGTACCGCGATCAACGATCTGCTCGATTTCGCGCTCGCCCCCGAACCGGCTGACGGCAAGGATCGTCGCGCCGTGCATGGCAAAGAGCAACACCGAGCCATACAGGAATGCAATGGACAAACAGTGAAACGGGTTGTAGAAAAGATTCCCGTAGCGCAATGAAAATGCAGCCGTCCAGTCCAGATGCGGGAAGATACCGAATGGCACGGCTTCGGACCAACTGCCCATTGCGAGCGGACGAATGAAACCCAGCACCAGATACAGCCAGATTGCTGCGCCAAAGGCGATAGGAATGTGAAGCCCCATGCCCAGTGCGCGGGCGCGGCGATACGTTCGAACCCACCACAGTAGCAACGAAACGGTCAGAAAGAATCCGGTAACAATCCACCAACCGCCTTGATTCAAAGGCGGAAACCGAAGCCCATAGGAGGGCGGCGGAGGCTCCAACCCAAGCCAAAACAACTGACGAACGAATTCACTCAGAC
>JANXNO010000612.1 GCA_025354075.1 Burkholderiales bacterium
GGTGGTCGCGGCAAGCCGCTCCTACAGACGCACGTGCGAAAATTTCCGTGTTGTTTCTGTATTGCTATTGTTAGTCATCACTCCATGAACCTCCGACGTCTCGAAGAAATTTCCCAGAATGCTTCACGGCCTGATCGTGGCTTGATGATTGATGGCTGGAGCGTGGGTCTGTCGCCGGGATTGGCCAAGCGGTCGCGTTGCATCAACCCGTTCTACCCATCGACACGCAGCTTCGACGAAAACCTCGCCGCTGCAAAAAACGCCTACGCAGCAGCCGACCTGCCCTGCCTGTTTCGCATCACGCCGTTCATCTTCGATACCACGCTAGACGACTATCTCGACGCACAGGGTTACGTCAAATTCGACCCAGCGCTGGTTCAGGCAGTGAATTTGAGCGAGGTCCGCTGCGATCACTTGCGCGAAACACCCGGCACCATTTTTCAGCAGACGGATCTCGCGCTCGCGGCCAATTGGGTCGGCGAAATGCGCGGCGACGATGCGCGTGAAATCGCGGGCCTTGCGGAGCGTTGGCGCTTGTCTGTTGCGAATGTGTCGGCCGACTTCGCGTTCGACGCCAACGATGAGCGAGTCGCTCGCTCGGTCAGCATCACAGAGGAAGGCCACATCGGCATTTTTGATGTGGGCACGATAAAGGCACATCGCAAACGCGGCTATGCGGGCGCTTTGCTCGCGCACCAACTGATAGCAGCGATTGCTGCGGGTGCTACCGTCGCCTACCTGCAAGTCAAAGCCGATAACCCCGCACGGCGAACCTACGAACGTTTCGGTTTCCGTACTGTTTACGACTACTGGTATCGCGCGCTGCCTGACGACGCACGATAGTGACCGAAGCACCACGCTTATCGTGGCATAGCTGCAACGCGTGTTGGCACCCACTCTCGCAAATTGGCACGCGCCGTCGCAACATGGCGCAACGGGGCGTATGATGTGGCCATGTCCTCGCTATCACCGTTGTGTTACAGCGTGATGACAGTCGTACGGTTTGAGCGCTCAGCAAAGCGACCGCCGCTGGCCGGTTCATCACCATGCTGACTCTTCTCAATATCCTTTCAGGAATCGCGCTGCTCGTCTGGGGCACGTATCTGGTTCGCACCAGCATTTTGCGCGTGTACGGAGCCGAGTTGCGGCGCTTCTTGTCGGTCAACGTCGACAACCGCTTCATGGCAATGCTGGCCGGCCTGGGTGTGACGAGCCTGCTGCAAAGCTCGACCGCCACAGCGCTGCTCACCACGTCCTTTGCGGGCAGCGGCCTCATCGCTACGGCACCCGCGCTGGCCATCATGCTGGGTGCAGACATTGGCACCTCGCTCGCCGCGCTGTTTTTGTCACGCGATTTGACCTGGCTTTCGCCGCTGCTGATCTTTGTCGGCGTGATCGTGTTTTTGTCAAAGCAACGCACGTCTGCCGAACATATGGGCCGCGTCGCCATCGGCCTCGGCTTGATGATGCATGCGCTGCAAATGGTCGTGGCAGCCGCGCGTCCGTTGACGCAAACCGACGGCGTCAAAGCGATCTTTACGACGATCTCTGGCGACCCTGTGCTCGACGTCGTGATTGCCGCAGCAGTGACGGTGCTCGCCTACTCCAGCCTCGCGGTGGTGCTGCTGGTCGCAACCTTAACGGTGTCTCAGGTCATCGGGCTCGACACTGCTTTACCACTCGTGATCGGTGCCAACATCGGCAGCGGCGCGCTGGCCGTGCTCATGACACTCAAGTCCTCCGCCGAGGTGCGCCGTGTGCCGCTGGGCAATTTGCTGTTCAAGCTGATCGGCGCGGCCATCACGCTGCCGTTCATCCACATGATCGCCAACTATGCCCGCGAATCGGGTTTTGGCGAATCACAGGTAGTGATTGCGTTTCATCTGGTGTTCAACGTTGCACTCGCTGCCATCTGTATCGGTGTGGTCAAAACGGTGGCGGATCTGACCCACAAATTTTTGCCGTCCGCGCCGATTGCGCAGGATGAAAGCCGGGCAAAACATCTCGACCCACTGGCGCTCGCCACGCCGTCGCTCGCGCTCACCTGCGCGTCGCGTGAGGCGTTGCGCGTCGGGGATTTTGTTGAGCAAATGCTGACCTCGCTCGGCCAGCTCATGAGGCACAGCCACCGCGCGTCAGCAGAAGAAATTCGCAGGCTGGATGACGTGGTGGATTCGCTTTACAAGCAGATCAAGTTCTACCTGACGCAGGTGAGCCGCACGCCGATGAGCGACAGGGAGAGCCGCCGCTGGACGGACATCATTTCGTTCACTATCAACCTTGAACAGGTGGGCGACATCATCGAAAAAAGCGCGAATGATGTGGTGCATAAAAACATTGATCGCAACCGAAATTTCTCGGAAGCGGGCATGCGCGAACTGTGCGATTTGCATGCGCGGCTGGTGGCGAATTTGCGTCTGGCGATGAACGTGTTCATCAACAACGACGTGAGCGATGCCGAGAGCCTGCTCGCCGAAAAAGTGAAGTTTCGCGAGCTGGAGCTGGTCAATTACGACAAGCATCTGGCGCGCCTGGCTGAGCACACCGTGCAGAGCATCGAAACCAGTTCGCTGCATCTCGATTTGATGCGCGACCTGAAGCGCATCAATTCGCACTTTTGCTCGGTGGCGTATCCGATTCTCGAAGCCGCGGGCGCGTTGTCGGTCAGCCGTTTGCGCGCCGTCGAGCACGAGCGCGGCGACGACGTGACCGTTACTGGTGTTGGGCGGCAGCGGGTTTAGTACCCGGTAGCGCCTGCGCTATTCTTTCAATCATGAAAGATCACGCGCAAATACCGCTCTCCCAGTTCACAGAGCGCCCCGTTGCCGAAATGCAGGCGCGAGCCATCAAGTTCGCTGGTCGCATGCAGGCACGGCGCAGCGTGCGCGACTTTTCAGACCGTGCAGTGCCGCGCGACATTATCGAAAACGTGATTCGCGCTGCAACCAGTGCGCCGTCGGGCGCAAACCAGCAGCCATGGCATTTTGTGGCGGTCGGCAATGCGGACTTCAAGCGCGAGATTCGCGTCGCGGCGGAGCTGGAAGAGCACGAGTTCTACGTGAACCGTCGCGCAGGTGACGAATGGCTGGACGCGCTCTCACACTTGGGGACCGACCAGCACAAGCCGTTTCTCGAAATCGCGCCGTGGCTCATCGTGGTGTTCGGACAGCGCTACGGCGTTAACGCGGCGGGTGAGCGAATCAAGCACTACTACACGCCGGAGAGCGTCGGTATTGCGATGGGCATGCTGATCACCGCGGTGCATCACGCGGGGCTTACGTCGCTGACGCACACGCCGGCGCCGATGAAGTTTTTGAATGCGATTCTCAAGCGCCCGGAGAACGAAGCGCCGTATCTAATTCTGGTGGTCGGCTATCCGGCAGAAAACGCGACGGTACCGGACATTTCGCGAAAGCCGTTCGATGAGGTTGCGACGTTTGTGGAGTGAGCTAACTTCGCAACAGCTCCACGCTGTAACGCTTATTTCAATTGAGCTTAGCGGCGCTTTATGCTTCATGTCGACTTTAAGCATAAAGCATTACTACGCCCATGTTCTATGGGCGTTTCAGAAAAGAGTTACTATGTTTTTGTAGGAGCGGCCTCGGCTGCAGTCCGCCGCTGAAATCTAGGCGCACTGGCAACCGTCAATCGCAGCCGAGACCGCTTCTACGTTGACTTCCGGCGTTCCTGCCAAACTTTGATGACCATCGGCAACAGTGACACGATCACGATGCCGATCACGATGAGCGACAGGTTTTTCTTCACCCACAGGATGTTGCCGAACAAATAACCGGCGTACGTCAGCGACGAAATCCACGCCACGCCGCCAATCACGTTGTAGACGAAAAACGTGCGGTACGGCATCTGCGCCACACCCGCCAGGAACGGCACGAAGGTGCGCACAATCGGGACGAAGCGCCCCATCACAATCGAGAACGCGCCGTACTTGTCGTAGAACGCTTGCGTGCGGAGAAGGTACGCGGGCTTGAAGATGCGCGATTGCCGGTTCTCGAATGCCTTCAGCCCGAGCTTGCTGCCGACGAAGTAGTTCACCGAATCGCCGAGCACGGCTGCCGCAATCAAAATAACTACAAACAAATGAACGTTGAGACCCGAAATCGCGGTGACCGCGCCCGCCACGAACAACAGTGAATCGCCTGGCAGCAAAGGCATCACCACCAGCCCCGTTTCGGCGAAGATGATGAGGGTGACCACGCCGAAGAAAAGCGCCGGAGAGCCCGTTGCTAGCGAGGCAAGATGGACGTCGAGCGTTGTGAAGAAGCTGAGTATTTCGGCGAACATAAATTTTCGTGTGGCACATGTAAGAGCGGCTCTGCCGCGATCCGGTGCGGCAACTGCCACCGGTCGCGGCAGAGCCGCTCCTACACGTCAGGTGGGGTGGAATTACGCCAGAATCTTTTCCGCTTCCAGCGCGTCCTTCGGCTTGCCTTCCGGCTTCACCAAGTTTTCGCGCGACGTGCCCAACCAGCGAACCAGCGGTGCCATCACCAGCACCGACGAGTAGATACCGAAGCAGATACCAATGGTCAGTGCGAGCGCGAAGTAGTGCAGCGTTTCGCCACCGAAGAACAGCATCGACAGCACCATGATCTGCGTGGAACCGTGGGTGATGATGGTGCGGCTGATGGTGCTGGTGATCGCGTTGTCAATGACGTGATCCACGCTCGCTTTGCGCATCTTGCGGAAGTTCTCGCGCACCCGGTCTGCAACGACCACCGATTCGTTCACCGAATAGCCGAGGATCGCCAGAATACCCGCTAACACCGGCAGATTGAACTCCCAGCCGAAGATGGCGAACAGGCCGAGAATGATGATGATGTCGTGCAGGTTGGCGACGATCGCGGCAACGGCAAAGCGCCACTCGAAGCGGATCGCGAGATAGCCCATGATGCCAGCGATCACCAGCAGCAACGCCAGTGCGCCGCTCTCAAACAGCTCTTTACCCACCTGCGGGCCGACGAACTCGACGCGCTTGAGATCAATTTTTTCCGCACCCTCACCGCACGCGGTTTTGGCTTCGGTCATCGCGCGCGCGCCGCATACGGCCTTGAACAGGTTCTCACTCATCTGCGCGTTGGTTGTACCCGCCACAAGCGGCAAACGCACCAGAACGTCTTGCGATGTGCCGAAGTTCTGCACCACGGCTTCGCCGGTTTTTAGCGCTTCAACGGCGCTGCGCGCCTGTGACAAATCAGCGACCTTGGCGTAGCGCAATTCGGCGACGGTGCCGCCCTTGAAGTCAATGCCGTAGTGAAGCCCTTTGTAGCCGAGCGCACCCACAGCAATCAAAAAGGTAATCAGCGAAATTGCGTTGAAATACAACGCATATTTCATGAACGGGATGTCGCGCTTGAAGCGGAAAAATTCCATGAGAGTCTCCTGTTTTTCTTCGGCTTACTTGGTTTTGATCAACGCCGGTGCGTCGGCCTCGGACAAGGTGCTCGGCGCATCAGCGGCCACGCCAGCCACGTCTAACGCGGCACCGCCACGCCACACCGTTCCGATGGAAATTTTGTCGAGCTTTTTCTTCATGCCGTACACCAGATTAACAATACCGCGCGAGAAGAACACCGCCGAGAACATCGACGTCAAAATACCCAGGCAATGCACGACGGCAAAACCTTTGATTGGCCCGGAGCCGAAGGTGAACAGCGCAAGACCGGCAATCAGCGTCGTGATATTCGAGTCAAGAATAGTCGCCCATGCGTGGTCAAAACCCGCCGAGATTGCCTCTTGCGGCTTGAGGCCACGACGCAGTTCTTCGCGAATACGTTCGTTGATCAGCACGTTGGCGTCAATGGCCATACCCAGCGTCAACGCGATAGCGGCGATGCCTGGCAGCGTTAGCGTCGCCTGCAACATGGAAAGAATCGCAATCAGCAACAACAAGTTGACCGACAACGCGAGCGTCGAGATCAGGCCCATGACCGCGTAGTACACGCAGATAAACGCGGCCAGCGCGACGAAGCCCCACGTCACGGAGTTGAAACCGCGCTCAATGTTCTCGGCACCGAGACTCGGGCCGACGGTGCGCTCTTCGATAATTTCCATCGGCGCGGCAATGGAACCAGAGCGAATCAGCAATGCGATGTCGCTCGTCTCACGCGTGCTCATGCGGCCGGTGATCTGGAAGTTGCTGCCCAGCTCAGATTGAATCGTTGGCGCGGTAATGACTTCGGGCTTGCCCTTTTCGATCAGCACAATAGCCATACGGTTACCCACGTTCTGCCCGGTGACTTCACGCAAAATGCGCGCGCCCTGGGTGTCGGTGTTGATTCGCACAATCGGCTGATTGCTTTGTCCGTCGAACGCGGGCTCAGCACCGTTGATGCGCTCGCCGGTGATGATGAATTGCTTCTTGACCAGAATCTGACCGCCATCGCGATCGTTCATCAACTCGGTGCCGAAGGGCACGTTGCCGTTTTGTGCGGCTTGCAGCGCTGCGCTGTTTTTGCTCGCGTCGGCATCAACCAGACGCAGCTCCAGCGTGCCGGTGCGACCGATCACGTCCTTCAACCGCGCAGGGTCTGATGCGCCTGGCACCTGAATCACAATGCGGTCGGCGCCCTGCTTCTGGATGATCGGCTCGGTCAGGCCGAGCGCGTTGATGCGGTTGCCGAGCACCTTCTGGTTTTGCTCAATCGCAGCGTCGGCAAGCTTGCGCTTCGCGTCTTCTTTCAGCGTAATGACCAGCCGCAAATCAGCTGCAGCGCCGTCTTCCCGGATCGACAAATCAGCATTGCTGATGGCGATTTCTTTCGATGCTTTTTCACGCTCGACTGGATCGCTGAACTTCACCGCAATGGTGTCGCCCGCCTTGTCCACGCCACCGTACTGAATCTTTTTCTCTCGCATCAGGGCGCGAATATCCGCTGCCGAACGATCCGCTGCGCGGTCCAGCGCGCCCTTCATGTCCACCTGCATCAAAAAGTGAACACCGCCACGCAAATCAAGGCCCAGCGCCATCGGCTTGGCGTTCACGTCCTGCATCCAGCGCGGCGTGGTTGACTCGTTGGTCAGCGCGACAATATAGTTGCCGGTGCCGTCAGCGACGCCGTTGTTCAGGTCTTTGATCAGCGCGTCCTTAGCCGCCAGCTGCGACTTGCCGTCACCACTGGCGAAACGCACATGCACGCCATTGGCCGGATCCAGTCCGGACATAGCAATGGCCAGGTTGGCGGCTTTCAGCGTCTTTTCAACGCGATCAAGCAGCGCTGCATCGAGGCGCACCGACGGTTTGTTGGTAGACACTTGCACCGCGGGAACTTGCGGGAAGACGTTGGGCAGGGTGTAGAACAGCCCAATCACAATCGCAAAGATCATGACCAGATATTTCCACAAGGGGTAGCGATTCATAGGGGTGTCCTATGGGCACTCCTACAATTTCGTTGTTCAGGCGAAGTGCGGCGTTGTCCGGTGCTCGCAATCCTCATGTACCAGGCCGTACATTGCGGAAGCTGTGCGCCGTGCGCCGTGCATTTCATCCCGAAAAAACGAATTTCTAGAAGTGCCCATAGGACACCCCTATGAATCGCTACCCCTTGTGGAAATATCTGGTCATGATCTTTGCGATTGTGATTGG
>JANXNO010000658.1 GCA_025354075.1 Burkholderiales bacterium
GTTGGTCGTACGCAGTTTGCTCAACGTGCTGACCACCATCCAGCTCAACACCCAGCTTATGTTCAGCGCAGTAAAAATCGAGGATGTAACGAGGATCGTTCTCACGCGTTGGATGTTGGCGGCGGAACTTTGCGTTCGCTAGCGCTCTGTTGCGCAACAAGAACCACATGAGCGTTTCTGCGTCGGTGGTGGTTTTGCGCAATTCCTTTGCGTATTGGCGGAGTTGGGGGGGGGCTGTTCTTGTTTTTGGCAGGCTCAGTTCTTTGCCATCGCCACCCTCACCCCTAACCCCTCTCCCGCTTGCGGGAGAAGGGGATAGAACGCTGCGGGAGAAGGAGTTACACCGAACGTAAACTCCTGGCGCTTCACGTTTGCCGTACGCCTCAATACCGTAAGTCGAAAGACGCTCGATCACCGCATTCTCAATCCGCATCACCATTTCGCGCACGCCGTATCCGGCGCGTTTGAGATTGAACAGGATGTACACCATCGCCTGCCCCGGCCCGTGGTACGTGATTTGTCCGCCGCGATCTGTTTTGATTACGGGGATATTTGTCGGGTTGAACAGCAAATGCTCGGGCTTGCCTGCGACGCCTTGCGTGAACACGGGTGCGTGCTCGCAAACCCACAACTCATCCTCAGTCTCGGTCGTGCGTGCATCGGTGAATGTGCGCATCTTTTCCCATGTCTGCTGGTAGTCAACGCGACCGAGCTGGCGAATAATCACGTTGCTTCGTTACAGCGCCCAGACGATGTCGACGTGATCGGTCAAGTCTTGATAGAGCGCATCGAGTTGCGCCTTTGACTGCGCGACAAAGCTCACCGACACGGCCAGATATTTGCCGCCTTTGGATTCGCGCGACGTAACCGTCGCGTGATCAAAATCGAGCACATGACGGCTGACAATTTCGATCACCGTTTTCTCGAATCCGGGAATGTTCTTACCGGCCACTTTGAGTGGATATTCGGTGGGAAACTCAAACAGCGTGTCTTTGTATGCCGCTACTTTGGCGGGCGACTGTGGTTTATCTGGGATGTCATCCGTCATGATCGAAACCCTCTCAATGCGTACCGAACAAATCTGCCTGCACCAACGCAAACATCTTCTTGAACACCGGCCCCGGTTTGCCCTTATGTGCGGCGTTGCCAATCGGTTTGTCATCCAGCGTGGTGATGGCAAGCACACCCTTGCTAGAGCTTGACAGCCACATTTCATCAGCCGCCCACATCTCGGCCGCAGGCACCGGACGCACCTCTAACTTCATGCCTGCTTTTTTGGCAAGATCGGTCACCGCGTCAAGCGTGATGCCGCCCAAAATGTGATTGTCTTTCGGAGCTGAAACGATGGTGTCGCCGAACACGCAGAACACATTAGACGCCGATGCTTCCGTCAAAAATCCATCGCGCAGCATCACAACCTCTGCACCGCCCTGCTCGCTCGCGTGTTGCTTGGCCAGTACGTTGCCGAGCAACGAAATACTCTTGATGTGGCAGCGATGCCAGCGCGTGTCGGGGAAGGTGTAGCACGGCACGCCATTGTCGATTTGCTCCTGCGTGAGTTTTGGCAACGGGTTCGACATCATGAATACAGTGGGCTCTACGCCCACCGGAAAACTGTGATCGCGCTTGGCCACCCCGCGCGTGATCTGCCAGTAAACGCCCTGATCATGGGTGCCGTTTTTTTCGACTATCTTTTTAACCAGCTCCGACCATTCAGCATGCGAATACGGATTTTTGAGCCCGATTTCCTTGCAGGAATTGTTCAGGCGAACGAGGTGACCTTCGAGTCGATACGGCTTGCCGTTGATCACCGGCACATACTCGTACACGCCGTCGCCATAGATAAAGCCGCGATCCAGCACGCTGACCTTGGCCTCTTCAATCGGCATCCATTCGCCGTTCAAAAAAATCATTTGAACATTCCCTTCCACCACAAAACGACCGAATGCCACATCCGCTTCCAAATGGGGGCGCCCGGCGCAGATTCCATCGCGATCACATCACGTTCGTACAGCAAATTCCCTGCACGTCTGACCTGCAACTTGCCGACTGTGTCGCCCGCGACCAGCGGCCCGAGGCGCGGCTCGGGGAAGGTCAGTTCGGTGGTGATATTCGAGCCCTTGCCAGAATCGGTCACTGCGGTCACGTCGTCGCGAAACCCTACGGGAATAACGTCAACCGTGGACTTCCACACGGCGAGCTGCTGTATTGCCTTACCGCCCTCGAACAATTTGCGCCCCTCGTAGGCGGTGAACGCCCAGTCAATCAGTTTGCGCGATTCGGCAATGCGCGACGCTTCAGATGGCGCGCCGAGCAATACGGTTAAGAGCTTGCGCGGCGGACGATTCACAGTCGCAATCAAGCACCATCCGGCGGCGTCGGTGTGCCCCGTTTTCAGGCCGTCAACCGTGGGGTCAGAGAACAGCAAACGGTTGCGATTTTCCTGAACGATTTTATTGTGCGTGTAACTTTTTTCTGCGTAAAACTTGGTGTACTGCGGAAAGTTGCGCATCAAGCCCAAGGACAAAATCGCGAGGTCGTGCGCAGTTGAATAATGGCCCTGTTGCGTGAGCCCGGTCGGGTTTAAAAACTGGGTGTCGTCCATACCGAGCTTCTTCGCCTCGCGATTCATGCGCGACACGAATTCGCTTTCGTTGCCCGCCACCGCAATGGCCAGTGCGATTGCGGCATCGTTGCCCGATTGAATGATCAGCCCGCGCAGCAAATCTTCGGTGGTCACCGGCGCGCCCGGTTCGATGAACATGCGCGAACCCTCGGCCTTCCATGCACGCTCTGGCACGCGCAGGCGCTGGCCGAGGCTTAATTGCTTTTGATGCAGCGCGTCGAACACCAAATACGCAGTCATCAATTTGGTGAGTGACGCTGGATCGCGACGTTGTTTGGTGTTTGATTCGGCGAGCACCTGGCCGCTGGTGGCTTCGACCACGAGAAAGGCAGCGGCGTTAATCGCGGGCACCCCGATGGGTTCGGCAGCAACGGCGGCGGTAGGTGCGGGCGTCGCGGGCATCACGGCGGATTGCGCGAAGAGCTGACTTGTGGCCGCGAGCACTGCGCCCGTGGCGAACCAGGCGGAAAAAGATTTATTCACTGTGGCAATTCTGTGACGAGGTGATGGAATGATTTTACGAGGGGTGAGCTACCCGACACCTGCAGGAGCGGCTTTGCCGCG
>JANXNO010000686.1 GCA_025354075.1 Burkholderiales bacterium
TGCAACACGCAACACCGATTGCTGTTCGACCTCAAGAATCAGTGTTGCTTGCTCATCAGGCACCGGGCGACCCAGAAAAAATCCCTGGGCTTTGTCGCAGCCCAAAGCTTTTAACCGCCCTACCTTGTTGTTCCGTTTCAACGCCCTCGCCAGTCACGACCAGATGCAGCGAATGCGCCATCGCGATGATCGCCTTAACGATCGCGAAATCCTTGTCGTGACTCGAGATGTCCCTAATGAAGGAGCGATCTATCTTCACTTCGTCTAGCGGCAAGTGCTTCAAGTAAGTCATCGACGACTGGCCGATCCAAAAATCGTCAAGTGCAACGTTGACCCCCATGGCTCGCAGCTCGCGCAACTGCATGCTGCTCGCTTCGATGCTTTCCATAACGGCGGTCTCGGTTATCTCTACTCGCAGCATCAACCCGCCGAGCTCGCTGGCGTCCAGAGCGCGACGCACGGATTCCACCAGATCAAGCTCACGAAATTGACGCGCCGACAGATTAACAGCTACAGCCACGGGCGATCGGCGTCCAATATTCAAACGCCGCACATGATGACAAGCCCGCTGGATTACCTGTGCGCCGATGGGTGCGATGAGTCCAGTTTGCTCCGCAACCGAAATGAAGCGCTCCGGCAGCGTTAAGCCCCACTCTGTTGACCCGCATCAGAAATTGTCCCCCCGGGGGAGTTTTCATCCCACGTTCACGGGATACTTGCCGCGCTTTCGACAAGCAGAGTAGAGTCCGCTGCAGCAACTAATCTCAGGTCCACGTAACTATGAATGAGCGGATGTATCACGCAGACGGCGCACTACCCCCGATAAATCAAGGCTGGGTGTTCGTGTTTGGCAGCAACCTGGCAGGCCGACATGGTGCCGGAGCTGCTCGGCTGGCGGCACAGCATTTTGGCGCGCAACGCGGTGTGGGTTTCGGCTGGACAAGCGAATCCTCGTTTGCCATCCCAGTCAGCACCGGCCAGCTTGAGACGCTTTCCATAGAGGCGATTGCTGTCGCCGTGATCGGCTTTATCGGTGATGCGCAGATGAACCCCAAACGCAAATTCTGGGTAAGTCGTGTGGCCTGCGAGGCAGACGGTTATGCCGACCAGGAAATCGCGCCGCTGTTCCAGCGGGCACCGCGCAATTGCTCATTTGTCAGTGAATGGGAGCACTATCTTTGAGGCTACTGGTGTGATTCGGAGCAAAGCACCAACACCACTCACGTCGGCGGTAGCGATTTCGGGTGAGCGCAAATCCCCCGGCAAGGCCGGTGATGGTTAATGCTGCTGCTCGTCGTCCGACGGTTGCAAAGGTTCGTCAAATTGCGCTGCTTTCCGGTTTGACTCGATGGATAAATCCTCCAACGCCTTCACGAGTGCTTTCGGATTGACGTCGACGAGTAATGCTCGCAACGTCTTCACGCCGTTCGACTGAATTGGACTTGAAGACATGGTTATTGTTTCGAGCGTCGCGACGGTGCACTTCGTCGCCAGTGAATCGGTTGATGGGCTTCGAGCGCGGTAAGGTCGTTTGATGCTTCAAACTGGGAGATTCCGATGCGGCTCGCCAGGCATTCAACAAAGCGTTGGCGGTCTCTGTCCGCTGCGGCAAAGTCGTCCGGTGTCAACTCGTTCCATCGAGCAGTGAGCGCCCTT
>JANXNO010000009.1 GCA_025354075.1 Burkholderiales bacterium
GCGGCAAGCCGCTCCTACAATCGAACTGAACTGATGCTCTGAAATCGGGATAGACCATGACTGATACCGGCCACCTCTACATCACTTGGGAGCGCTACCACCGCGCAATCGAGCTGCTCGCCTTGCAGGTCTACGACTCCAAATGGGAGTTCGACAGCATCATCGCCATCGCGCGCGGCGGGCTGCGCGTGGGCGACCAGCTCTCGCGCATTTTTGACAAGCCGCTGGCCATCATGAGCACATCAAGCTACGTTGAAGAAGGCGGCACGGTACGCGGCAAACTCCTCGTCTCAGAACACCTCACCATGACCAGCGCCACAGTCGGCCCGCGCGTGTTGGTGGTGGATGATCTTGCCGATTCCGGCCACACGCTAAACGTCATCAAGCAAGAACTGCCCGCGCGCTACCCACATCTCACCGACGTCAAAACCGCCGTGATCTGGAAGAAAGGCGTATCGATGTTCAACCCCGACTACTTCGTTGAATTCCTGCCCAACAGCCCGTGGATTCATCAGCCGTTCGAGAACTACGACACCACGCGGCCGCATCAGTTGGCCCGTTAAGTCTCGGTCGGTAATGACCACCCCGTTCGTGGTGAGCCTGTCGAACCATGAACGCGCCCAGTACGCCATCGGCCGCCTGCTCGGACACTCGGCTCGTCGAAAAGCCCGGCATTACGGCCAACGGTCCGGGCTTAAACTGGCTATTCG
Organism: Burkholderiales bacterium; assembly: GCA_025354075.1. GTDB lineage: Bacteria > Pseudomonadota > Gammaproteobacteria > Burkholderiales > Casimicrobiaceae > Casimicrobium. Next base: position 711 of record JANXNO010000009.1, read on the forward strand.
CAAAACCCTTCGTTAGGAGCGCACATGCCTCTGCTCGGCCAAGCCGCCATGCTGCTGTCGTTCGACATCGCACCCGAGGCCGTCCCAGAGCACGACGACTGGCACACCCACGAGCACTTGCCGGAACGGGTCTCGATTCCAGGCTTTGTCCGTGGATCGCGCTGGATCGCGGTGCAAGGGCGACCGCGGTACATGGTGCTGTACGAAGTCGCGCAGCTGGCAACGCTCAATTCCGACGCGTATCTGCAGCGGCTAAATCATCCGACGCCCTGGACGTCCAAAATGATGCCGCACTATCGCGGCATGAGCCGGGGCCTGTGCTCGGTGACAGGCAGCTTCGGGCTCGGCGTGGGACACATCGGCCTATTACTCCGATTCAGACCGCAGCCGGGAACGGAGGCTGCAATGCGCAGATGGCTCATCGCAGAGCTGCTTCCGGATCTTCCGCTGCGAACCGGATTTTGCAGCGCTCATTTGCTCGAAGGCGCGTTGAGGCCGCCGATGACAAACGAACAACTCATTCGTGGGGCCGACGCAGGCGTTGATTGGGCGATTTTTGTCACGGGATACAGCCAGACCGCACTCGCCCAACTCGCAGATAGCGATCTCAGTATCGCACGCCTGACCGAGCGCGGCGCTGAGGGTGCTAAGGTCGCAGCCTTCCGCATGGACTATTCACTTTCCCATGACGACGTCAACGCCTGACGCTTACGTCGAAAAGCGCGAGAGGGACACCCCGGCGACGCTGTACTTCATGAGCGGCAAGATGGCGGCTGGAAAAACCACGTAGTCGAAGGCCTTGGCGCACAGGTACGAGGCCGTGCTGTTGAATCAGGACGATTGGCTTGCGGCACTGTACCCTGGCGAAATCACCAGCATCCCAGACTATGTGCGCTGCTCCAGGCGACTGCGTGACGCGCTGACGCCGCTAGTCGTCGACCTGCTCACGCGCGGCACCCCGGTCGTGCTCGACCATCCCGGCAACACGCGCAAGCAGCGCCACTGGTTTCGCGAGCTCATCGAGCGCGCCAGCGGGCCGCACCAACTTCACTTCGTCGACGCTGGCGAAGACACCTGCAAGCGTCAACTGAAACAACGAAGCAGCTCGCTTCCTGAAGGCGGAGCGTGGACAACAGATGCCGAGTTCGACGCGATTACGGCATTTTTTAAGCCGCCTACTGACAACGAGAACTTCAACGAGATTCGGCATCAGCGCGCGTGACCGCTCGGACACTGACGCCCGATCCGGCGATCACGGATCGGCAACCGCTGTGCCCTGGTTACGGGTAAGTTCTAGGGTTTAGCAAACCGCTTCTCGAACCACGTATCGAGCAGCGACTTCTCGTAACGGAGCCGGTCGCCGCTCGAGTAATGGTTGTTTCCCCACAGAAAATTCATGTTGCTGAGTTCCTCTTCGGCACCATTCACAATCCGATCACCCAGCTTTGCGGTGTAGCGAAGTGTGATTCGCGGGCTGGCGATGTCGCGAACGACCCGAATGTCCCCAAATCGCGTCAGCCGGTTCGTCTCAAAGTCACCGGCCAGATCGATATCGAGAACTTCAACCTGAAGCGTGTCGCTCGCCTCCAGCTTACGATCAGCCAGACGTTGCAGACGCTGCTGCATTTCCTGCTGCAACTCCGCGAGTTCACGCGGGGTCGCCCGGCCACGCGAGTAGCCGGCATCAGTGAATTTCTCTGGCTGGACGAAGGTGACTGATACCGTCGCAGCTGACGCAAAGCCCGCCGCAAACAGCAAGCAGGCACCCAAAAAGTTACGAAGACTATTCATACTGATCTCCTGAAGTTCAGAACAATTTGGACTCTACTCCAAAGTTCGCGGTTCCCGATTTGAACCGCAACGCGGCTGTGCACACAAAATAGCCGAAATTTCGTATTTATTTCGCTACAATTACATGTATGGATACTCTTCTCTCCAATCGAAGTATCGGCATTTCGGACCTTCGCGAATCGCCCGCTCGCGCGTTTGAGCAAGCAGACGAAATGGCCGTGGTCGTACTCAATCACAATCGGCCCGCTGGTTACATCCTGTCCACGCGCCTGATGGAAGCGTTGCTTGATCAGGCAGCTGATCGCTTGATCACATCGAAGGCAGCAGCGCGCGTTGCATCTGTCAAGAGCGCCCGCAAAATCACGTTAGATGACCTATGAGCTTGCAATCCACCCGCTCGCCGAAGCGGAGTGGAAGCGCCTCGATGAATCCGTAAAGCGCCGCTTCAAACAAAAGCTGGCTAAAGAACGCCTGCAGAATCCGCGCGCCGCGAAGGACGCACTGCATGGCGTTCTGGATTGCTACAAAATAAAAATTACCACGCCACAATTTCGATTGGCGTATCACGTCGATGACAAGTCCCGACTACTGACGATTCTCGCGGTCAGTTCGCGCGATGATGTTTACGAACTGCTGCGGGCGCGCCGCCCGTAGTTTGTGAAGCATTGCGAGATTGGGAGCTTGCGTGAGCCGCTGCATCGCTTCAGTGCAACGCCGAGAGTCAGGCTACCGCTATCGAAAACGGGCGCAGCGACTCAGGCTTTTCGCCGGTCATGGCCATGGTCGCTACGGCCTCACCAATGGCGGCAGAGTGCTTGAAGCCGTGCCCGGAACAGGCCGATACCACGATCACATCGGGCGCATCGGGCAGGCGATCAATCAGAAAATTCGCGCTGGGCGCGTTGGTGTACAGGCAGGTGGACGCCTTCACGCAGCGCGAAGTCACGCCGCGCAGCCGTCCGCGAACGTGCTGCTCAAACATCGTCGAAACTTCTTCCGGTGCGACGTCGCGATTCACCTGCTCGGGCGTGGTGGAAGTTTCACATTGCTCAGTCGCAATCTTGATGGCGTGCGCGCCAGCATCGCCGTCCAATTGCGGAAATCCGTAGAACACATCATTCGGGCCGCTACCCCAGTGCCAGATGAAAATCGGAAACTCATTGGCACCGTAGCCCGCGTCGGGCTCTGTCTCAAACCAGTACAACACTTGTCGCCGCACCACGAGTTTCGGCGCGAATTGCGGTAACAGCCCGGGCAGCCACGGCCCCGCCGACACAATCGTCGTGTCCGGCGTGTAGGTGCGTTGATCGGTCTGCACGACCGTTTGCCCACTTTCGTTTCGTATCGCCAGCACATGTTCGCCGGTGTGGAGTGTTGCGCCATGACGCACGGCCAGTTCAAGCTGCGCGCTGACGCAGGCCTCTGGCGCAAGATAGCCCGCGCCGGGTTCGAAGTATCCCGTCTCGTCGCCATCCAGCGCCAGTTGCGGGTAGCGCGCTTCGATGTCGGCGACACCCAGCAACTCGTGGGCAACGCCGAATTCGCGCGCCGCGCGCACCGTATCGCCAAAGAAGTCGCTCTGCTCGTGCATGTGGTTCGCCCGCCCGGCGCGGGCGACGATCAGTCCGCCGCATTGGGTCAGAAGCGCCCGCCCGGTCTCGCGCTCAATCTCACGCCACAACTCGTGCGAACGCAGGGCGAGCGGCACGAATTGCCGTCCCTCGCCAATGCCCTGCCGCGTAATGCGCGTCTCGCCGTGCGTTGAGCCGTGCGCATGCGGTGGGCTGAACTGATCAATGCCGATGACCTTCGCGCCGCGTTTCGCGAGCTGATACGTAGTGGCGCTGCCCATCGCGCCGAGACCAATAACGAGCACATCGGGGCGAAGGGTGGAGTCGATGGTCATGGTGCCGGAGCGTCAGTCGGAAGATGGCGTCATTCTCACCGGACGCGGTATTCCTCGCGCTCGGCTCGAACGACAAGAACCAATAAGGCGCCTACCGTGGACTGTTTTGCGCCAGTCTCGATCAGGCAGCCATTCTTGAGCCTTGGGCGACTCACTGGCCACCGCTTGCTCCGCATCAGCGAGCAGCATCGAAACAACCCCGATCAACGCGTTCACCTGCGACAGCTCCACCTCCATGAGGCCTTCGTATTCCGCCAGATTTCGCGCGCGATGCGCGGCGTCGAGCAGGCGCCAGCGCTCTGCGGGCCACCCTAGCGTGTGCGTGAGTGGCTGAAAGACGATGTAGCGATTTTCGCTGCGATAACCGTAATGCCGCAGAACAGCGAGCCCAGCCGAATGCCCCGCCGCGTAGGCCGACAGATAGCGCCCTTCAACCGAAACAGACACTTGTTGTGCGTCGGCCAGATGCGTTTGCGCCATGTGCAGCAACCGCCGGATTTCAATCTCGTTGCGAGGCTCGGTCGCGAGCTGCCGAATCTTGACGAGGTTATCGAGCGCGACGATGGTCACCGCAACTGCCCCGCCACCACATCAAACGGCTGCGCGAGCACGCGATTCACAAACGAATCCGGCTGCGCGCGGCGCGCGGCAAACTCAGCCGACGTGTAAATCGTGGGATTGATCACGCGGGACAAACGCTCCTGCGTCGCCGTCAGTGCCGCCATCACCTCAGCAAACGTCAGCGCGTCAGACACGATCATCACATCCACGTCGCTATCGGCATGGTCGCTGCGTTTGGCTATCGAGCCGTAGATTGCCGCAAACTCGATCTGGTCGGCGAGCGGAAGCAGCGCCTCCGCAATCGCAGACACCACGCCCAGCGTCTTTTGCACCAGTGAGGTCAATTCCGCAAACACCGGGCTCGATGGATTCGCCTGCACGCGGCGCACGTTCCCGATGCGCTCATCGGTCACCAAACCCGCATCAAACAAGCGCCCAATTTCGCGCTGCACCGACGCGCTGCCCAACCCCGTCAATCGCATCAACTCATTCACATGAAACGCACGCGCAGGCGTCCCAAAAATCCATTCGATGATTTTGGATTGGGCGGGGGCGAACAATGCATTGGCTAACGACATATGCTAGATATTAGCGTGATCATGCCAAATGTAACCTGTTAACCGGAGATTATCAGTCAAGGCCTTGGCGCTAAGTCACCTTATGTCGCCCGCGAGACAGTTCGTGCTACGATCGAGAAACCGTTTTACTAAATAATTTCTATGACTTCGGTAGCCTTATCCCCGAAATTTCAAGTCGTCATACCAAAAGACGTTCGCAAAGCGCTAAACCTCGTTGCAGGCCAGCGCCTTGAGGCGCGCGTTGTGGGCGATCATGTGGAGCTGGTGCCTGAGCTGCCGATCTCGGCGATTCGTGGCATGTGTCGCGGCATCAATACCGACGTGCCGAATGACATCGAGGACGCCGGTGAAACCAAACGCACCAAACGCACTGCTGCTCGCGCCGCATGAACGTCGTCGATTCGTGCGGCTGGATGGAGTACATCGCGGACGGCCCCAACGCCGCGTTTTTTGAATCTGCGCTCGTCGACTTGCCAAACCTCATCGTACCGTCGATCACCATTTACGAAGTGTGCAAACGCGTGTTGGTGCAAAGCGGCCAAACGTTCGCTGACCGGGCAGTCAATGCAATGACTCGCGGACAAGTCGTGCATCTCGACACCGACAATTTGCGCCTCGCCGCCATCGCCTCCGTGCGCTACAAACTCGCCATGGCCGACGCCATCATCTGGCAAACCGCGCAATTGCATCAGGCGCAACTTTTTACGCAGGATGCGGATTTGATGGAGGTGCCAGATGTACGGTATCGCGCGAAGGTTGCCACCTAAGTTGAAATCTATCAGGCCGCTTTGATTCGACCGCGCAACTTTAAACTCTATCCACATCCGCGGGACGGCTACTTTCACGCGCCAATTTGTACGAAAAAAACCATGTCGACACCAGCTGAAACGCTAATTCTTCCATTAAAAGAGATCTGGCTTGAACTTGCGGCGCAAACGACTTCGTGGGCGACAGTACATCGGCTAATCAACGACGCAGTGACACACTGATCCTGTCAACATTTCGTTGAGTGATTAAGCGAATCATTAAAGGCTGATTCGCGATGCCTGTTGGGGTGACATCTCTGCGGTCATCGACCACAGGCGATTGGGTTGATTGGCGGACATTGACTCTGCCGTGTCCTC
>JANXNO010000012.1 GCA_025354075.1 Burkholderiales bacterium
TACAAATCCTTCGGCATCTGCGACATCGGCTGGCCATATATTTTGGCAAGCGCGTGCTCGGTGGCGATGGGGATTTCGGGCATTGACTCTACGGCGACTTCCATCAGTACCTAACTTGATTTACAGGAGCAGATTTACGCAACTTTAGCCTGTCGAATAAACGTCGGCCCGACACGCGCTTCAACGGCGTCCTGCACGTCTTTGCGCAGGCCCAGTTCAAAGGCCAGCTCAGCCGCCACAAAAATCGGCCCAATCGCAAGGCCCATGATGTCATCGACGAACGCAGGCTTTTTGCCTTCGTAATAGTGGCCGATGAACTGAAACACCCAACCGACCACGAACAAACCGATGCCCCAGGACATCCAGACGGCTGTCGGCTGCACCGCGAGCAATTGCCCAAGCCACAAGCAAGCGGCAAGGAACAAACTCATCACGATGCCGAAGCGAATATCCAGCTTCAAATAGAACAGCGCAGTGATCGCCACTACGATTGAGGCAGGTGATATAGCCACGCCATCAACGTGCATAAACACTGGTCGCGACAACAACGTTGCCACGCCTGCAACGATCATCGGAATGCCGACGTAGTGCGTCGCGACGTTTCGTTTGTCGCGGTGATACGCGGCGTATTTGCTCAGATGTTGAACGAATGTTTTCATAGTTTCCTCCTTGGTCGTACTGTCCCCTCCCCTGCTGGGGAGAGTGTTTCAAACCATAGCCAAACCCATCGCATTGCGCACGTCAAGCATAGTTACTTCCGCCACCCTTCGTGCTTTGGCACAACCATCGTGCAGCACTTCCTTGACGTAGCCCGGCTTCGCTTCGATCTCCTTGATCCGTGCCTGCATCGGAGCCAGCTCCGCGTTGATAGCCTCGATGACCGGCTGCTTGCATTCGAGGCAACCTATGCCTGCCGTAGTGCAGCCCTCAACCACCCAAGCCCGGCGCTCATCGTCCGAATACACCTGATGCAGCGTCCACACCGGGCAGTCCTCAGGATTACCGGGATCGTTACGGCGCGCGCGTTTCGGGTCGGTCGGCATGCGCTTGATTTTTTGCTCGACCACTAGAGGCGGATCGCGCAAATCGATGCCGTTGCTGTAGCTCTTGCTCATCTTGCGGCCATCGAGGCCGATGACTTTTGACGTTGGCGTGAGCAGTGCTTGCGGCTCCGGCAGCACCGTTTTGCGCGCGCCCGTGAGGAAGCCTTGCAGCAATTCTTTCTCATCGTTAGACAGCGATCCCGCAGCCGCAACCAGCGCTTTCGCCTGCGCCAAAGCATCAGCGTTTCCGTCCTGATTGAACGCGGTTTTCAGTTCCGCATAAAGCTTGGCGGGTTTGCCGCCGAGCTTCTTGATTGCCGCTGTGGCGCGCTCTTCAAACTTCGGTTCGCGACCGTAAATATGATTGAAGCGACGTGCGATTTCGCGGCTGATTTCGAGATGCGACACCTGATCGGCACCGACCGGCACCTGATTCGCGCGGTAGACGCAAATGTCCGCCGTCTGCATCAGCGGATAGCCCAAAAATCCGTACGTCGTCAGGTCTTTTTCCTTGAGATTTTCCTGCTGCTCTTTGTAGGTCGGCACGCGTTCCAACCAGCCGAGCGGCGTGATCATGCCGAGCAAGAGAGACAACTCTGCATGCTGCGGCACCTGACTTTGCAGGAAGATTGTCGATTGATTCGGATCGAGCCCAGCGGCGAGCCAGTCGGTCACCATGTCGAACGTCGCACCAGAAATCACGCTCGGGTCATCATAGTGACTGGTTAATGCGTGCCAGTCGGCGACGAAGAAAAAACATTCCATTTCCGACTGAAGTTTGACCCAGTTTTTGAGTGCGCCGTGATAGTGGCCAATGTGCATAAACCCGGTGGGGCGCATTCCTGAAAGTACGCGATCCTTAAACATAAATTCGTATTCTTTTAGACGCCGATCAGCGCGCCGAGCGCCTGATAAGTGATTCTATAAAGCGGGGACAGAATGACGCCAAGCACGCCAGCAATAGCGAGCCCAAGTACGATGAACATGCCGTACGGCTCAAGGCGCGAGTATTTATAAGAAAGCGGCCCGGGCAATAATCCCGCGAGGATTCGACCACCATCGAGCGGCAAAATCGGCAGCAGATTGAGCACCATGAGGCCCACGTTCCACGCCACGCCCGCACGAGAAATCGCATCAATCGCTGGAACATCGTTGAATTTGAGAATGATCGCCCAACCGATGGCCATCACCAGATTGGATGCGGGGCCAGCGGCAACAACCCAGATCATGTCGGTTTTCGGGTTGCGCAAATTGTTGAAATTCACCGGCACTGGTTTGGCCCAACCGAAAAAGAAACCGCCTATAGCAAGTGTTAAGGCCGGGACTAACAGCGTTCCAATCGGATCAATGTGTTTGATCGGGTTCAGCGAAATGCGCCCCATCATTTCTGCGGTGCGGTCGCCGAACCTGCGAGCTGCGTAGCCGTGCGCCGCCTCGTGCAACGTGATCGCCGTCAAAAGCGGAATCGCGTTGACCGCGAGCATGTATATGATGTTGTCCATATGGCTATTTTACGGGGCGGTGCGCAATGCCCTCTCGCGCAGTCGGGAGAGAGCACTACAAAAAAATAAAAGCCGCGCTGCAATTGCAAGCGCGGCTTTGGGTATCGCGGCAATTTAGTGCCGAAGGTATGTGCCTTACTGTGGAGACGACTTTGAGTATTAACCTGTTAGAACTTGTGACGCAGCGAGAACTGATACGCGGTCACGTCCTTGCCACCAAAAGCACTGACGCCACCGAGGAACCCGTTACCGCCGGGTGCCACTTGCGCATTGGCATTGTTGTTGACTTGTGTGACAGCCACATTAATGTCGGTGCGTTTCGACAAAGGATACGTGTACGCCGCGCCGTAGGATTCTGAATCAGCGTTGGTGGCGCGCTTGTCATCAAGCCGTGAGTAGCCGATGGTCAGCAGACCGACGCCGAGCGGGATGCGGGCACCCACGTGGTAGAGCCGTGAATCCTGCATAAAACGCGGCAGGATGCCGCTATCAACCAGAATCGACGGCACACCGCCTGCGATCAGACCAGCGCGAAGCTCAGGCGCAGACGACCCATTAGGCTCCTTGATCCGGCCATACAAGGCGAACAGGTTGACGAAGCCCGCATCGAAGTTGGCACCGCCGACCAGCGAGTTGAGAGACTTTTGGCCTGCACTGTTGGTACGCTCGTTGTACCCGATACCTGCGCCAAATTTGCCAGTCTGGTAGCCGCCGTTGATACCCACCAAACGACCATTTTTAGTGCCTGCTGCACTCTCGCCAAACGCGTAGTACGCGCTGCCGTAAAAGCCTTGCAGCTCGATGCGGTACATCAGCGCGTTGCTTTCGCGTATGTCGATGCCAGCCGGAATGGATGCGAGCTGGCCGGGGGACGCCGCAGTAGCGTTGGCAAACGCGTCGTAGCGGTTGGAAATTTCAAACGCTGGCGTGTATTGACGACCGGCGAGAACAGCACCGAACGGTGTGACGATGCCCACATAAGCTTGACGGTCAAACAAGCGATTGGGCAGGTTGACGCCGAGTGACGGGCCAATTGCACCGTTGAGCGCAGCCTGCACAGCGGGAGGCAAGCCAGCCAGGAAGCGATCCGGCAGCTGCGCGCCAGAAAGAGGCCGATTGCTCAGGCCACCCGTATCCGCTTCAAAGCGGTTCTCAAGGGTGAAGATGGCTTTGTAGCCGCCGCCCAGATCTTCGGTGCCGCGCAGGCCCCAGCGCGAGCCCTCCATGATGCCGCTGGCGAGCTGGGTGATGTCGCCGCCGCGTATGCCAGTCACATGCTGGACGCCGACGTCCACAATGCCGTAAAGCGTAACGTTCGCGGTTTGTGCGGTGGCCTGCGTGACCGCCAACGCCAGTGGAATCGCTGCCAGTGCTGCGGCCGAACGGGCCAAAAGTGCGTTGCGTTTCATAAGTCCTCCTTGTATCGCATTAAATCGTGCGCCTAACCACTTGCCCGTAAAGGCGCTGCTGATTGACGTTTGTTGGCGCTGATTGTGGCACGGATGCTGGCCGGTTTGTTGCACAAAATCCTTGATCGCGATCCCCGTGGTGAGCGGCTGTTGCGGTACCGCAACCCCGGCGCGTTTTAATCGCCGTCGCCTACCTTCGACGCGACCGAGCATTGATTTTCTTAGTACACCTTTCAATCGAGAGCCTCATCTTATATGGGCATACCGGGGGTATTCGTATTAGGTCGACTACCATCAAAATTTAACATTAGCCCAGCTTCTACAACGGTTTACCTAAAAAGTTGCCCTTAGTTTGGGCCCCTCTTAATGCAACTAAGATGCTTAAAGCCGCCGATTCGCGTAAAATGCAATTTAGTTTCATAAACACAAAATATCATGACTGCAAACCGCTCAGCTCACTTCAGCCTTTCTCTGCTCGCCGCCGCCCTCGCTACCATTGGCGCAGGCCCGCTGCAGGCGCAATCGGTACCCGCCAAAACCGATAAAGTCATCGTTACGGCCTCACCGTTTGCCGATCAGGACGAATTGCAGGCCGTGCAGCCAGGCGTTGTTGTGGGCAAAGACGCGCTGATTCGCGACCGCGCGGCGAGCTTGGGCGACACGCTAACCACGCAGGCCGGCATTCAGTCGTCCAGTTTCGGCCCAGGCGCGTCACGACCGGTGATTCGTGGGCTCGACGGCCCGCGCATCAAGACCGCTGAAAACGGTGTTGGCACGATGGACGTTGGCACCATCAGCCCTGATCACGCGGTGACCGCCGAGGTGCTGGGCGCGCGCCAGATCGAAATTCTGCGCGGTCCGGCGACGCTTTTGTACGGTTCCGGCGCGATTGGCGGACTGGTCAATGTGGTCACAGATCGCATTCCGCAATCGCACACCGACGGCCTGCGCCTTCTCACCGAAGCACGCCTGTCGAACGCCGAGCGCACCCGCGACTTCGGCGCGCAACTTCGCAGCAGTGCCGGGCCAATTGCGTTCACCGGCGAGTTCTCGGATCGTCGCACCAGCGACTATGAAACGGCGAACGATGGCAAGCTAGCCAACTCCGCCACGGCCACACGCAACGCCAGTTTTGGCGCGTCGTACATCCTGAACAACGGCTTTGTCGGCATCGGGCTGAACCGGTTTCAGAGCGTGTACGGCATTCCCTCGCCCGATGCCGCGAGCATTGACATGAAGCGTGATCGCGTTGAATTGCTCGGCGAGTTGAACGACATGATCGGATTGGAGCGCATTCGATTCAGCGCCGCGAACAACAACTATCAACATGCCGAACTCGAATCAACCGGCGCGGTCGGCACGGTGTTTCGCAACAAGTCGTCGAGCGCTCGCTTTGACCTGCAAACGCGACCTATGGCGGGCTGGCGCACGGTGATCGGCGCGGATTTTGAGCAGGGCAAGTTCTCGGCGGTGGGTGAAGAAACCATCGTGCCGCAAACCGACACCAAGAGCCAGGCGTTGTTCGCCGTGACCGAGCGCCAACTCGGCCCCGGCCGCGTCGAAATCGGCGCGCGCATTGAGAACGTAAAGCACACGCCGGGGGTGGACACCGCGCTGCCAGGCCGCATTTTTTCGCTCGGCAACGGCTCCATCGCATATCAATATGTGTTGACACCGACCAGCGCCATCACCGCGTCATTCAACCACGCCGAACGCGCGCCCGCCATTGAGGAGCTGTACTCAAAAGGCGCGCACATCGCCACACTCACATTTGATCTCGGCAACGCGCAATTGGCGAAAGAGCGCTCACAAAATTTTGACCTATCCTACAAGCTGCAAAGCAACGCGTGGAGCGTTCGCGCTTCGGTCTATCGCAATACCGTCAAGAACTTTATCTACGGTGCTAGCGTCGATGCAAACGGCGACGGCGTTGCAGATCGTGTGAACATTAAAGGCGAAATCGCACCTGATGCCGAGCTGCTCAAACGCGAATTCAAAAACGTCAATGCGCGCTTGACCGGCGCTGAACTCTCGCTGGCCTATGCCCCCACGCAAGGCCTCGGATTCACGTCAATGGCGGACACGGTTCGCGGCACGATCACCAACGTCGACGGCGGCAATTTGCCCAGAATCAGCCCCAGCCGAATCGGCGGCAAACTCACATGGCGCGGTGGCAGCGATGGCAGCTGGTACGCCGATGGCGGCGCAACGCATGTGTTCAAACAGGATCGCGTCGCCGCGTTCGAAACGGCAACGCCCGGCTACACGCGAATCGACGCATCGGTGCGGTATCGTTGGGCGTACGCGGCAAACAAATCAGCCGACATCTACCTGCTCGGCAAGAACCTCAGTAACCGCGATATGCGCGTTCACACGTCGTTCCTCAAAGACTTTGCGCCGCTGCCCGGAAGGAGTGTGTTTGTTGGTGTGACGGCAACGTACTGACCGACAAATTTACGCAACACGTTCAATCCGGCACGCAAAACGCAACGCCATCATTTTTTACAGTCACGCCGTCTGCGCTGGGCTCGGCAAGCGCCGCCCTACTTTTCAGGGAAAGCAGCGTCGAGTAGCGAAACCAAGTGTTGGAGGCACCTGCATTCAAACCCTGCGTCAACGCATACCGCGTCACGCCACGAGTATCTCGAGCGCAGGCGCCGGTCGCGCTCGCTGGGTACGCCCAAAACGCAATGCCCTCGTCTACGTAGCGCACATCCGCTTTTTTTGCGGCGCAGTCTGATGCGTCTGCTGTGAACACATGCGTGAGCGAAAGCCCTGCCTTTCCGTTGGCAAAAAATCGACACACGGGGACCGCGCCGGACGTGTTGGGTTTAACACCAAAAAATGCGGCGTACGTCCGCCGAAACGCATCGGGCGCACCGTCCAGCGTTAAGCTTATGGCATCGTTTGCCGACAAGAAATAGCGCGTTGGCAGCCCAGTCAGCGAAGTATCAATTTCGTACTCAACGACCGCCACCACGCTGTCGCGCCGCAAGGCATCGATGTAGCCAATAGTCGCATAGGCATTTAGCGCGCGCTTGTTAATGATCGCCGTGCCGATGACCGTTGTTACTTGCGCTCCTTCAGCATCGGATGGCGACGAACGAAACACTGTTAGCCCATCGTTTCCATCGGTTTGGTAGGCGGGGCAATCGTTACTGATGGCAAATACGGCGCACGAATATCCCCGCGAACGCGCGCCCGCCGCCGCCGTTGACAAGCCCAGCGGCACATCGGGCAGCGAAATACCTGTTGCATCTTTAACGGCAAACGTCACGGGCGTTGAGTCACCATAGTTTTGAACTGAAGTCATTGATCCGACCAGCACAATCTGTGTAGGCGTGCTCACATTCGGCTTTCCAAACGCAACCGAAAACCGCTGTTCAGCGATCTTCATATAGCCATCGGGCGGTAACGCCGCATCAACACTTCGCTCGAACACTTCCACCGAGTAGAAGCCTGCGTTAAGCACACCAAGCGCCATTTCAGCGACGCCGCCGTCCGAACAGGGGGACAAGTTCAGTCGGCGGGTGTACGCAATGATTCGATTGGCTGACCTCTCCCAGCGATCGAATTGGACGCATGAACCCACAGCGACGCTCACGTTTACGCTGTCCCCGGGGATTGGGAGCACAGGACTGAGTTGAATAGTGACTGCCTCAGATTCTGCGGCAAAGGTGATCAATGCCATGATCGTCAGCACACCAAGCGTATGCCGCAGCGGGAAATATGAGTGTGTCATGTGCTGTCCTTGATCAGTTCGGATGGGCATAGCCAATGAAGGTGGTGCCCGACGTATATCCCCTTGCTTGCCAAGCTGGCGTTTCGGATTCAGGATAAACCGTCCAGCGAACGTTAGTTGCATCAAATCCACGCACGATCCGAATGGTTCCCGGCGGCTGAGCGATGTTTGAAGGATAAATATATCCCTCGATACCGTCCAAAAACCAAATGCTGGTGGACAACGAATTTCTCTCCACGTTCCCCGCCGCGAGATAGTGCCGAACAAGTGTTCCGCTGGCGGACGAATCGGCATAGCTCATGCGAAATAAAGGGATCAATGCGATTCCCGACGCGTCGCGCGGCGTGGTGAATATGCGCATATTCGCGATCGCCCTGACGTCTACCCTAGGATTAGGTGGTTTTGGCAGCGGAATGGGTTCGCCCCCGTAGCCAGCAAAGTTAGCAATGAGGGATCCAGTCGTGATGTCGCTGTAGTACTTCGTGACCCCAACGGTTGCACTGGGCAAAAGGTAGCCTTGTATCGCGGACGCTGCCATCTGAGGCACCGTTGTTTGCAAATAGTTTCCGTCGTTTCCGCTTGTGAGAATAAACAGCGGCGTAAGGCGACCGTTACCCGAGAGCGCGCTGAGTACAGCCGCGTTCACGTTGGGAATTTTTTGGCCAACAATCGTCGTGTTATCCGCGTTTGAATCGAGGATAGAGCGAAGGCTCGCCACATCAAGCAGCGGATTGGCTGATCTAACCATCGCCACGGCTCCCGTGACGTGGGGTGCCGCCATAGACGTGCCAGTACACACGCCATATTTTCCGTTGTACGGCGACGTTAGTGCGCCACTAAAACCTTGCGCGCCCGTACTGGGTGTGTCAAAGTACTGCGTCAGGGAAGTCGCGAACGTTGCAGCGGTTCCACATCGCACTGATCCTGTCAACATTTCGTTGAGTGATTAAGCGAATCATTAAAGGCTGATTCGCGATGCCTGTTGGGGTGACATCTCTGCGGTCATCGACCACAGGCGATTGGGTTGATTGGCGGACATTGACTCTGCCGTGTCCTC
>JANXNO010000004.1 GCA_025354075.1 Burkholderiales bacterium
GTGGCGGCATTTTGTCGGGCAGCTGGTTTGCCAAACGAAAGTTACCAAATCCCTGAGCTGCGGGCAATGTCGCTAGGACATTGACAACTGTATTTGCGTACACTATTCTTGTGCTCAACATTGAAACCGGAGCCGCCATGAAAATTCCACGCATGAGCATGATCACGCTGGGTGTGGCTGATCTCGACAAAACCACAGATTTCTACGAGCAGGTGCTCGCGACGCCACCCAATAAAACCCATGACGGCGTGCGCTTCATCGAGCTGCCCGGCGTGTGGCTTGGGCTGTTTCCGCTGGAAAATCTGGCCAAAGATATTGCGCCGAATGTGGCCGCGACCCGTAGCGGCTTCCCCGGTTTTTCAATGGCGCACAACGCAACCAGCGAAGCGGACGTGCGCGCCATTTGCGAGCGTGCCCGCGCGGCTGGCGCGGTCATCGTGAAAGAGCCACAGGCCACGTTCTGGGGCGGTTTTCACTTCTACTTCAGCGACCCGGACGGCTACTACTGGGAAGTGGCCTACGGCGAAATGTTCGCGTTTGATGCGAACGGCAACATGCAGTGGAAAGCTGTGTAATGGCTGCCAACCCTGCCACAGCAAAAGTGCCACGCGAGCCCGATGTGCCAAGGGTGACAGCCGCGCCCAAAAGCGAGATTTCGCGCTGCTTCTGGGCGACCGGCATCCCCGATTTTTACGAAAAATATCATGACGAAGAATGGGGCGTGCCCTGTTTCGACGAACACAAAATGTTCGAGATGCTCATTCTTGAAGGTGCGCAGGCCGGGCTGTCGTGGCAAACCGTTCTCGCTAAACGCGAAAATTATCGCAAGGCATTCGATCAGTTCAATGTCGAAAGAATTGCGAAATACAGCGAAGCCAAGGTGCAAAAACTGTTGCTCGATGCGGGCATTATCCGCAACCAGTTAAAGATTCGCGCCGCCATCACCAACGCCCAGGCGCTGCAAACATTGCGCGAAACGGCCGAGCGCCCCGAGCGTGCACTCAGCGATTTTTTCTGGAAATTCGTCGATGGCAGGCCGAAACAAAATGCACTGAGAACCAGAGCCGACATCAAGGCGACCACCCCCGAATCTGACGCACTATCCAAGGCGTTAAAGAAGGCGGGTTTCAAGTTCGTAGGCTCAACCATCGTGTACGCTCACATGCAAGCCTGCGGCATGGTCAACGATCACCTGACGACGTGTTTTCGCTACGAGGCAGTACGCGAGATGGGGCGGAAACTATGACGCAAACTTCTGTTGTTAGATCGCCAAGCCCAATCGCCATATTTCTTATTGACGCGAATCAAATAAACGCTTGTCGGCACGTGGACGAAATGAATGAACTTGAGCGCCTACAAGCACTTGGTATGGTCGAATTGTTGATGCCTGCTCCGGCAGACGACGAAGCCCGTGTCGGCTCGGCGAATCGAGCAAATAAAGTGGATACGTACTTCACGCTTGACGCAAGAGCTGGCCAAGGAACAATGTTTGATCGGCGCGAGGAGATTGAGCAGATCGTTTTCCCGGCTGGCGCATTGCTGCAGAACGAGATCAACGATGTCCATATCTTGGAGGTCGCTCGCCATACTCGCCTCCCGCTAATCACTCGTGACGGTGCCTCGAAAAGTCAACCAGGAGGCATGCTCGGTAATGCCGATGCGCTGCTTGCACTAGGCATCACCGTTGTTACGGCCGCCACTGCGCTTGCGAAAGTGCTCGACTTGCTGGCTGGTGCGGGTCAACGCTTTAGTCGAACAACGATCCCAGCAAACTGCCCAGCCCGTCGCTGACGAGATCGACCAGTCCGCCGCCTGCCGAGGACGCCACGTCGCCCGCCACGTCGAACGCTGAGCTGCTAACGCTCTCGATGGCGCTGCTGCCAATGCTTGATGCGCTTTCTGCGACGCCAGACGTTGCGGCGCTGGAGAACATGTTGCCGATTTCGCCGAAAAAGCCACCGGCCGTGTCGCCCGCCGTACTCGACGCGGAGCCGAACAGCGCTTCGGTCGCACTGGGCAGCGCATCGCCGACGTCGCTCAGCGCGCCCAAACTGCCTGAATCGGACATCAGCGCTGAACCGAGGCCGGAGCTGAGGCTACTCGCGGAATCTGCGCCGAAACTGTTGCCAAGCGACGAGCCGAACAGCGCGTCGGACGCGGTCGGAAGCGCGTTGGACGTACCCCCTATGCTTGCGCTTGTTCCCGAGCCAATGGATTCGAGCAAGCCGCCGATCGCGGTTGACCCACCGTCTGCTAACGCGCTGCCGGCGCCCGCGCCAAGCGCAGCAGGTGCCGCGCGCGCACCGGTGCTTCCGATGCCGCGCGTGGCGGCGCGACCGAGCGCAAACAAAATGTCGGCGGCGAGGTCAACGCCGTTGTAACCAAAGATACTGCCGCTTGAGCTTGAGCTGCTGTAGCCGTAGTTCGACCCGTTACCCGGTGTTTGCGTCGGTTGCTGCTGGCGGGCTTGCAGGTAATGGTCGATGGCTTTTTTCGCGGCGTCGCGGTCGAACACGGAGACCGGCGCGCGGCAGTATTGGCAGGCGTCGGTCTTGCCGATGTCGACAGGTGCGGCGCAGCTGGAGCATTTGATTTGCTGCACGCTGACTGCGAGCTTGGCGCGTTCGGCTTGCGTGAGCTCGCGCACGAACTGCTTTTCAGCGAGAAAGTTATAGAACGTGGTGAGCCGGCCGTGGCCGCTTGGGCAGGCCTGATAGGCAAAGCGCGTGTTCTTGACGCGGTCATTGGTGAGCCGCATGCCGGTGCCGCAGGTCACGCAGCGCAAGCCTTCGCCGAATTTGCTCGTTGCCGAGCTCGATGCGCCGCCTCTTTCGTTGATGAGCTGGAAGAGGGCCACGGTGCCGTCGGGTGACAGCTGGGTGCTTTCGCCCTGATCAAACCAGATCGCGTTGCAGTCGTGGCAAACGTCAATTTCGACCGGTCGCTCATAGTGGCCGGGCAGCGAGTATGCCGACATCAGCGTGCTGCAATTGCTGCAGTGCTTGGTCGACGGCGTGCTTTGGAGCGGTGGAAATTGCGAAGCGGACATGGCTTGGTCGTGGTGTGCGTGATGTGGTTCGGCGGTAAGCGAACGCGCAAAGGGCGCGCATCTGTGCAGACGCGAAGGACGCTAGCTTAACGACAAATGCAAAGCTTCGCTGACAGCGTTGGCTGTTGCGCGACGACACGCGGTTTGATCCGATGAGTTGCAGGCAAACTGCGTGGGCACCGCTCGTGCCAGTGGGATCGCGGCGAGGGGCGCGCCTACACCCTGTGCACGGTTATGCGTCGGAACAGCCCTGGCCGCGCGCAGCGTTGAACGACCTATGTATCTTCGTTCTTGCGGCCCCACGGGCGGGATCGGCCGAACGACGAGCGCGGTTTGCTCGCACCAGACGATTTTGTTTCTGACGTACGCGTGAATTCTACCGGCGCATCCACGTCGTCAGTGGCTTTCGTTTCGGGCGCACGATTGCGCGCGAAGGAGGATATTGCCGCGCCTGACGCACGGGTATCAGGTTCAACCGGCGCCGCTGCTTTGGGCACCAGTTTGAAAGCGTCCCCCAAATGGAAGCCGCGACTGAGGAGATATCGAATTTGTCGCTGCCGGTCTTTGTCGTCCTTGGGGGTGTCGCCGAAGCGGCGCGCCCACAACGCTTGCGCGACCGCTACGTCATCTTGCTCCAGCGCTTCAAGCGCAGTCGCTGCGACGTCTTTTTTAATCCCCGCCTGAGCGAGCTTTTCGGCGACGAAGCGTCGGCTGGCTTGCCCGGTCAACCGTCGAACGATCGCTTCTGCGTAACGATCATCGGATTGCCAGCCCTGCGCGGCGAGATCATCGACTAGACTGGCGACGTCGTCTTTGTCGGGCTTGGGCGTATTTGCCGCTTCACGGGTTCGGCGCACCTTGGCCTGAGCGAGTTTGCGCAGCAACTCTTCGCGCGAATGCTCGCGCGTGGTGAGCAGGCGCAACGCCTTATTGCGCAGCTTTTTGGCCGCGTCCTTTTTGTCGGTTTCGTCGCTGCTCATGGCGCGATTATTCACCTGAAGCGGCGCTTGTGGGAAGGTTAGTGCGAGTTGCATTTGCCGGTCTCCTTAGCCCGTTTGAGTGGTGGCGGTGCGACACAGATGTGCGCCGCGTGCCGCCCTTCCGCTCGCGACAGGCCGTTATTCGTCCGGCGAGCCTTCGTCTTTCGACACTTCGCCACCTTTGGCGATGCCGATTTTGGCGCGGATTTTCTCTTCGATTTCTTTGGCCAGCGCTGGGTTTTCGCGCAGATATTCGCGTGAATTGTCTTTGCCTTGACCGACACGGTTGCCGCCGTAGCTGTACCACGCACCGGATTTTTCGATGAAGCCGTGCTCGACGCCCATGTCGATGATTTCGCCTTCGCGCGAGATGCCCTGACCGTACATGATGTCAAACAGCGCTTCGCGGAACGGGGGCGCACACTTGTTTTTGACGACCTTGACGCGGGTTTCGTTACCGACGATTTCGTCGCCTTTCTTAATCGCACCGATGCGGCGGATATCCATACGCACCGAGGCGTAGAACTTGAGCGCGTTGCCACCGGTTGTCGTCTCGGGGCTGCCGAACATGACGCCGATTTTCATGCGGATCTGATTGATGAAGATCACCAGCGTATTGGTGCGCTTGATGTTGCCGGTGAGTTTGCGCAACGCCTGGCTCATTAAACGCGCTTGCAAACCGGGGAGTTGGTCGCCCATTTCACCTTCGATTTCGGCTTTGGGCACGAGGGCGGCGACCGAGTCGATGACCACGATGTCCACACCGCCAGAGCGCACCAGCATGTCGGCAATTTCGAGTCCTTGCTCGCCGGTATCCGGCTGGCTGATCAGCATGTCGCTGACGTTGACGCCGAGCTTGGCGGCGTACACCGGATCAAGCGCGTTTTCAGCGTCGATGTAGGCGGCGACTCCGCCGGCTTTTTGGATCTCGGCAACCACGCTTAAGCACAGCGTGGTTTTACCTGACGATTCCGGGCCATAGATTTCAACCACGCGACCGCGTGGCAAGCCGCCGATTCCGAGGGCAATATCGAGGCCAAGCGAACCCGAGGAGATGACCTGAATGTCATGCTCGGTGTTGCCATCGCCCATCTTCATGATGGAGCCTTTGCCGAATTGCTTTTCGATTTGCGACAGCGCGGCAGCTAGGGCTTTTTTACGGTCATCCATGGGGAGTTCTTTGCTCATTTTGAAGTTCCTTTGATTGTAGGTTTCGCCACTGACGCATTCCAAAAATGAGCGACCTTCTTTGGAATGGTGCCTACGTCAGTGGCGATAAACATTTTTCGCGTGTGTCCGGCAAAACGAAACGGTTGATATTGGTTTAGTTAACTAATCCACTTGCGTTTATCAACAGCACTGGATAAAATTCACTGTATGGATGCGCACTGTATAACTTAACAGTATTCGTGTCAAGCGATCTCACCTTTGATCCTACATTTCTTTATTGGAGCTTTCATGCGCCCCTTGACCGCCCGCCAGGCCGAAATTCTTGCCCTCATTCAGGACTTTATGGAGCGCTCCGGGTTTCCGCCGACCCGCGCGGAAATTGCCGCCCAGCTTGGTTTCAAGTCAGCCAACGCAGCCGAGGAACACCTGCGCGCGCTGGAGCGCAAAGGCATTCTCGACATCCTGCCCGGTGCCTCGCGCGGCATTCAGTTAAAGCAGTCTGGCTTGCCCGGTTTGCCGCTGATTGGTCGCGTCGCGGCGGGCTCGCCCATTCTCGCCGAGGAAAATATCAAGTCGCGACACAAGGTGGATCCAACGCTTTTTTCGCCGAAAGCGGATTATTTGCTGAAGGTGAAAGGCGATTCGATGATCAATATTGGCATCATGGACGGCGATTTGCTGGCTGTTCACAAAACGACCGAGGCCCGGTCAGGGCAGGTAGTCGTGGCGAGGATTGACAACGAGGTTACGGTGAAGCGGCTGAAACGCAAAGGTAGCGCCATTGAGCTGTTGCCCGAGAATGATGCGCTGTCTCCTATCGTGGTCGACCCGGCGGTTAACGACTTTGCGATTGAAGGCCTGGCCGTGGGCGTGATCCGTTCTGGCGGAATTCACTAAACCAGATTCATCTTTCGAGTTGCGCTTTGCGGCGTAGGGGGGACGGCCGATGCGCTATCCGTGCCCTCCCTCGTTGCCAACTCGGGCCGCTGCCCGTTCGTGGCGCGTGGCACTGGACATCTGACTCGTCGCGCCCAGCTTCAGCTTTGTGATGAACGCGCTGCTCCACATGGGCTAAATGGGTGATTTGTGATGAAGTCGAGAAAACGCGTTTTGCTTGTCTAAGCGCTGTGCAGACACAGCGTTGCTGTAAAGCTGATCAATGTCAGATTACCGCAAGGTGCTTAATGCAGCATGTGCCACCAAAGCTTTGCGCACGCTGTGATCGTTGTGCGGGTTTTCAATGATCTCGGCGCGCCAGCCACGCCCGCGCGCCGCATGCACGTTACGAGGAGAGTCGTCGAGAAACAGCGTGTGTCTCGGATCAAGACACAGTTGTTGTTCGGCGACCGCGTAGATGGCGTCGTCTGGCTTGGCGAGCTTCACGCGACCTGAAAAAATACCGTTCTCAGAACGGCGGATCCACGGACAGCGCGCTTCCAGCACCGTGGCAAACGCCGACGGCATGTTCGACAGATAAACCACGCGGTGCACGCCGTGCAGGCCGTCTGCCAGCTCGCTCATCAACACAATCGTCGGCTCGTACAGCGGCAGCACATGGGGAATGCGATCAATGAATGCACGCAGCCCTACGGCATTCAGGCCCAAGCGACGCGAGCTGCGTTTGACCAGTTCATGCGAATCAATCAGCCCAAGATCGAAATCCAGCCAGTCCTGATGATTGACCAGGGTGTCGGCCAGCGCGTCGGGGAAATGAGCCTTACCGTCAGGTGCGGTGTAGTGATGCTGGATAAGGCGTGCCGGGTTCCATTCGACAAGCACATTGCCGAAGTCAAAGACGATATTCATCGCGCAAGCATAGGGGATGTGATCGGGCGAACAGGGATTCGACGTGGTGGAATACACGCACTCAATCACTCCGTCACGCCATCACTTCGTTACCGTCTCTCTCGATGACTAAACTCAGTGCAGATCGTTTCGAATCACTGAACGATCAATGCGTCGCGGTCGCTACGGCCAACGCCACTGAATCATGGCGAGTGACGGACGGGCAACGTGAGTCTGTACACGCCACGCGCAATCCGATAGACCCATTCACTCACTCCGTACCAACCCGCAAAGCTTCACGTATGTCAACCAAGTTTTGCGTGAAATCTGGCTCACAGGTCCTGAGCGCCGCACCGCTTGTATTACAGAGCGTCAGCGATTTGTCACCTGAGACGAGC
This sequence comes from Burkholderiales bacterium, assembly GCA_025354075.1. Classification (GTDB taxonomy): domain Bacteria; phylum Pseudomonadota; class Gammaproteobacteria; order Burkholderiales; family Casimicrobiaceae; genus Casimicrobium. The sequence goes on from JANXNO010000004.1 coordinate 7,383, forward strand.
GAATTCGCTGTCGTGCCTCCGCGTGAACGCAAATAATCTTATGAAAACGTCAGCGATGACAGCGACAGTAATACGGGTGCAATTTCAGGATCGAACCCGGCGGCGATACACCCGCGTGTCGTACCGTCGTTGCGGTTTCATAACGCCGCGCTTCCCGGCATCGCCGATTCGTTGATCAACGAGCTCACAGCAGGCCAACGTGTGGGCATACCCCATTCGACCTGATGTCGCATTGCCGATGCGACTGCAAAAAAATTACTCGACGCATTGGGTTGTCCCTAAAAAAGGGGCCGACTTGTGGCGCACCGTGGATCGCTGCGTAGCAGCACTCAGCCTCAAAGAACGCTGATAATCCCCGCCATCGAAAGCACTGCCAGCACTGCCAGCACCGCCTTGCGAAATCCGGCTTCGCTGACGTGCTTGAAACCATGCGAACCCACAGCAATGCCCGCCAGCAGTGGCACCGCTAGCCATGCCGCGCGGATGAACGTCCCGCCGGTGACCACGCCATGCCACGCACCCCACGACAGCGAATACAGGGCGCTGCCAAAGAACAGCACAATCAACGTCGCACGCAGGTTTTTTGCAGGCAGCGCAACCGCGAACAGCATGGCCGAGGCTACCATGCCACCAAGCGACGTCGCGCCCGCAAAAAATCCCGCGACGAGGCCGGTGCTGAAACGCAGCGGCAAACCATCCGGCAATTTGGGGCGCGCGTTAAGCAGCAAGCACAAACTCGCGATGAACAAAATCACGCAACCCCCAACGCGCAACACCTGCTCAGGCAGGTACGCGAGCGCGGCAACGCCCACAGGAATCGACAGCGCGTAGGCTGCTGCCATCGGCGTCAGCCACTTCCAGTTGACGTCTCGCCACACGCTGGGAATCAAGGCGATGCTCGCGATCACTTCCATCGTTTGCGCGGTCGGAATGATGAGTTTGGGCGAAATCACAAAGGCTGCGCTAGCCACCAGCACCGCCGACAAACCAAAGCTAGAAAAGCCCCGTACCAGCCCAGCCACAAAGGCGCAAGCGGCGAGGACAAGGAAGTGTTCGGGTAACGCGGCGACGGTCATATAGCGACGTTACCTGAACGTTGTCGCCGGCCGCGCGCTCGTCTCGATTCGGTTTGTTGATGACAAATGTCGCTATCGCGCGTTCTTTCACGTCTGCAATGTGGGGAGCGGCCTTTGCCGCGACCGCATTAGCGGGTTGCGCACGGGTCGCGGCCAAGCCGCTCCTACAACGCTGCGAAGGCGGTATCAAAAAACAATACCTAACGAATCGAAGTCAACAACGATTTATCCATCCCTCGCGTTACCAGGTTGGACATGAAATAGTTCGCTCCGTCGCAACCTAACCCTCACGAAAATCATGCAAGCAGCCATTCAACGAGACACCCGCGCCTGGACGTTACAAGTCTGGCTCTCGTTTGCCATCGCCGTCTTTCTCTGCGCTACAGGATTGGCCTACTTACCCGGACAGGACATCGACCGCGCGTTCATGATCATGGGCTATTTGTTCTGCCTGTCAGCCACGTTTGTGTTGTCAAAATTCGTGCGTGACAACGCCCGGGAAAAGGCCGACACGCCGATGTGGCAGTGGGTGGTTTACGGTGCGTTCTTGGTCGCCATAACGCTCACTGGCTGGGGCCTGTGGCGCATGAATATCAACGACACGTACAAAGCATTTTTACTCGTAAGCTGGCTCTATCTCACCACTTCAACTTTCACCCTGGCAAAGACGCTGCGCGACAGCCACGACGCAGATCGTGCTGAAGCAGTTAGTCGTTAGCCGCCAGTTAGTAGGCTGGGTTGATGAACCCAGCGCTCACACCAACGCAGACCTTGCTGGGTTTTGCAACCCAGCCTACAGAACTTCAACTTATAAATAAGGAACAACATGAAAATTATCTCTACCAAAATCGTCGCAATTACTCTGGCAATCGCGCTGGCCACCAGCGCAAATTTCGCCTCCGCCCAAAATCGTCGCGGCGATGCGGCGTCCGAAGCCAGCGCGCTTTCCGCGCTGCCGATCGCGTCGGTCATTATGGCCGGCGGCGCAGCGAGTGCCGCCACAGTTGCGTTGCCCGTCGCGCTGTCAACGAGCGGCGCTGTGCTCGTGATCAAGTCGGTCGAGGTCAGCGCACGCGGCACGTTGTGCGTGATGGAACGTGCGTCGGACGGCGTGCAGGTGAGCGTTGAAATCGCCGCGCGTGGCGTTGAACGTACCTCGCTAGTAGTTGGCAAAACCATGCAAGTCGCGGTGATCGGTGCGGGCGCGGTGCTCTCGATTGCGGGTGAGGCGATCGCTTTCGTGCCGAACGAAATCGGGCGTGCGTTGTTGCACAACGAGCGCGTCACCAATTAACTTCAAAAAATTATTATTATGAAAATTACAACACGCTGGCTCGCTGTGATTGGCGCCGCGCTAGTGCTAAGTTTGCCTGCACACGCAGGGCGATCATGCGAAACCAAACCGCCCGAGGCGAACCGCATCGAGAAGGGCCTGACTCTCGCTGAGAGGACGCATGCCGCGCTCAACGCGAGCGGCGCTAAGGTCGTCATGCTGGCCCGCGCCGGACAGGATTTGAGCAAATACGGCCTGCATTATTCGCACCTCGGCTGGGCGTATAAAACGGTAAACGGTCAATGGTTGATCGTTCACAAATTGAACGGTTGTGGAACCTCGGACGCATCCATTTATCGTCAGGGACTCGGTGAATTTTTTCTCGATGATCCGTATCGATTTGAGACGGCGTGGGTGGTGCCAACTGCGGACGTGCAGGACAAATTATTGGCGTTGCTGCAAGACGGCACGCGCTTGACCGCTATGCACAGCAAGCCTTACAGCGTGGTGAGCTATGCATGGGCGACCAAGTATCAGCAGTCAAATCAATGGGCGCTGGAGACGCTGGCGGTCGCGATGGATGGCAACATTCGTACACGTGAACAAGCGCAGGCGTGGCTCAAGTACAAAAATTATCAGCCGAGCGTGCTGAAAATCTCGCCACTGACGAGGCTGGGCGGGCGAATGACGTCAGCCAATATCGCCTTCGACGATCACCCAAACGAAAAGCGCTTCGCTGATCAGATCGAAACCATCACCGTGGACTCCATGTTCAGCTGGATGGTGCGCGCAAATCTGGGGGCTGCGCCGGTGAGTTTGCGGCTGTAGGAGCGGCCCGGCCGCGACCCTATTTGCTATGTTGGAACGAGTCGCGGCAGAGCCGCTCCTACAACTCGAATGAATGACCACGATAAACTCATCACACGATGCAATGTTTTCGCAAAGGTTCACCCATGAAAATCCTGAAACAAGTTCTCCTCGCCGTCGTTGTGGCCGCCAGCGCGATGGTCGCGTCTGCGCAGGACAAGGTGGTGTATCACGTTGATCAGGCGGCGACGCAAGGCATCAAAGGCTTGCGCAACATTCGCAACCACCTCGACACCGCGCCCGACACCAAGATCATTGTGGTGACGCATGCCGAGGGCGTGGACTTGTTGATGGAAGGCGCAAAGGACGAGAAGAGCAAGACGGAATACGCACCGCTCGTGTCTGCCCTGAAAGCGCGCGGCGTTCGTTTTGAGATTTGTGAAATCACGCTCAAAAATCGTAGTCTGAAAAAAGAGCAATTCATTCAAGAGGCCGATTTCACGCCCTCCGGTGTGGTGCGCATCGCGCAATTGCAAGGCCGCGAACATTTTGCCTATATCAAGCCTTAGCGGTTTTTTGTCCCCTCTCCCCTCTCCCCTCGCGGGAGAGGGTTAGGGTGAGGAGGCTCGTGCCACGCGCATGCAATTATTGGATCCGCCCACTCCACCCCTCATCCCAACCTTCTCCCGCCAGGGGAGAAGGGGCCAATCCAAACCGACGAGCGCTGACTAGTGCAAGGCCTACACCTAACCGCTGACCTCCACGACTGCGCCTGCCCCGCGTCCCTCCTGCGCGACAGCGCCGCGCTGAAGGACGCCTGCGTCAAGTTTGCAACAGGCGCAGGCCTGACCGTTGTTGGAGAGCACTTTCACACCTTCGCCGATGCCGGTGGCGTCACGGGTTTGGTGCTGCTAGCCGAATCGCACTTGGCGCTACATACGTGGCCCGAGCTGAACGCAGTGACGCTCGATGTGTACGTCTGCAATTTTCGCGACGACAACAGTGGCAAGGCGCAGGCGTTGACGAATGCATTGGTGACGCTGTTCGCGCCAAAAGATGTGAATCGCGGATCATTGCTGCGCGGTGCGTCCGCAGCGCGGCCTGATCCGCTCACGTTGGAATGGTTGACGCCAGAAATTGCTCACGGCTTTACGACGCGTCGCCCGCCCTCTGTGATACGAAGCCCGTACCAGCGTATTGAATGGCACGATACCAAAGCGATGGGCCGCATGCTTGCACTTGACGGCGCGTTCATGCTGTCTGAACGCGATGAATTTATCTATCACGAGTGCATGGTGCATGTGCCTGCGCTCGCACACGCTGACCCGAAACGCGCGCTGGTAATGGGCGGTGGCGACGGCTGTGTCGCCCGTGAACTGCTAAAGCACGGGACAATCCGCGAAATCGTGGTGGCGGAGCTTGATCCGCAGATGGTGGCGACTTGCCGTGAGCATTTGTCAGACATTAACGCGTACTCGTTTGAAGACCCGCGAGTGCATATTGAAATTGGCGATGCGCTCGACTATCTGCGGAATTCAACAGCACTTTTCGACATCATAGTGATGGATCTTACCGATCCAGACGATGCAGATTCAGCGCCACTTTATTCAACCGAAACTTACCAACTGAGTCGTGATCGTCTCTCGCCCGATGGCGTCTTGACCCTGCACATTGGCAGCGCGTTTTTTCATCCAGAACGCTTCGCCATAGCGCTGCGCGATTTACGCGCCGTGTTCGAGGAAGTGCATGCGTACAAAGCGTTCATGCCGACTTATGGCGCGGAGTGGGGTATGGCGTGCGCGTCAATGCGCACCAATCCGAAGGCGCTCGACGAGGCGGAGATTGCGCAGAGATTGGCGCAGCGCGGTATCGACGATCTGCGCTTCTATACACCGCGCGTGCATGCCAGTTTGTTCGCATGGCCGGGGTATGCGGAGAAGCTGGGCGCTTGATACTTATGCCTTTGTAGGCGCGGGTCGCGGCAAAGCAGCTCCTGCAAACCACTCGGTTTTGCTAGAGCGCAAGCACCAACCCACAAGTCTCTGCCAGATGCGCCCGAATTGAGGCCCACGTCGTGCGCGTGGCACAAGGCGACACCGCGCCGCCAATCACCGCGTCGCCGCTAAACCCCAACAACGCACGCAGCAGCAGCAGTCCGTCCGTCACCGCATCCACGCTCGAATCACCGTCAACATCCATTCGCTGCGCAACGAGGTGATTGGCGATTAGCGTCGGGTCAGTTCGCCCCGGTGACGCACCTATCGCGCCGCGTGTTGCCGCCATGCCGGTTATGCCCAGCATCCAGCGCAACGCGAGCACACCGTCGGTCATGGCGGACACGCTGTTGTTGGCGTCGGCGTCCACCAAACACGTAGCAGGTTGTCGCCCCATGATGGTTGGATTTACTTGATTTGCGGTCACCGTCGAAATCGTCAGCGCGGGTGAAAAAATGGTGTTGATCAACCGTGGATATAAGCGCCCCGAGAATCCGAACGGCACTGAGCAAGTGTAATTTCCGCTCGCATCAGTGGCGCCGCACGTCACCCCTACGCCGCCACAAAAGCTCACGCCTGCGAGCGCGCCGCTGGGGCCGTTGATGGTGCCGGTCACGGTCAACGGGCCGACACTGGTTTGCCCCGAATTTGCATTCACGATCAGTGACGACGTTTCCACCGCCTCGTAGTCGCTGCCGTGAATCACGTCCAGCTCGTGCAACACGTCGTTGTTCCAACGCTCGTCCGGCGCGCCGGAGATGTACCAGGAACTGCCGTTGTCGGCGAGGATCATGCCGTACTTTTTCAGCGCTCGAATGATGGTCAGCGAATGCGCTGAAAACGATGCACTTTCAGGGTAGTTTGCGCGCAGACGAAAGCGCGAGCC
>JANXNO010000035.1 GCA_025354075.1 Burkholderiales bacterium
GCAAAAGCGGCTATTTTTCATGCGGCGACAACGGTCGTCTAGTGCCCCAAAATCTTCGACAAAAAGTCTTTCGACCGATCCGTTTGTGGATTGTTGAAGAAGTCGTGCGGGTTGTTTTGTTCGACGATCTGGCCCTGATCCATGAAGATTACGCGGTCGGCCACAGCCTTCGCAAAACCCATTTCATGCGTTACGCAAAGCATGGTGATGCCCTGGTTGGCCATCTCCACCATCACGTCAAGCACTTCCTTGATCATCTCCGGATCGAGCGCTGAGGTGGGCTCGTCGAACAGCATGATCTTTGGTGTCAGGCACAGCGCGCGCGCGATGGCGACGCGTTGTTGCTGTCCGCCGAAAATCATGCTTTTTGATGAGCCGACCTCAGCGCTCGATCCAGAGATGATCAAGGAAGTGCTCGACGTGATGGTCGAGATGGCCAATCAGGGCATCACCATGCTTTGCGTGACCCACGAAATGGGTTTTGCCAAGGCCGTCGCCGACCGCGTGATCTTCATGGATCAAGGCCAGATCGTCGAACAAAACAACCCGCACGACTTTTTCAACAATCCGCAGACCGATCGTTCGAAAGACTTTTTGTCGAAGATTTTGGGGCACTAAGCAAGCGAAGCCGCTGCATAAAAAGAGCCGCTTGCGCGGCTCTTTTTTTGATTGTTTTATGCATCAGCTTTTTACTGAAAGTACCATTCACTATGGGCTTAGCAATGTATTAGATGCAATATCGACTTTTGCTATTTCATACCTTCTTGCCCAATTGGAACGAGGTATATAGAGAAAAGTTGTATCGCTTTACCAATACTTCATCGCGCCCTTAAATAATTCCGCTAACGACGATTTCGTCACATCGCGCGGCGCGTTTTTTATGACGCGTTGCTGCGGGAATGCCCGTTCCGCAAGGCTCTCCGCATCGGCGTCGGTGTAACCGACAGCATTCAAACCGTTTGGGAAATTTACGGCGCGCATCATTTCGATCAGTTTGCTGGCGACGGTTTCTCCCGCGTCTTTGATGTTTGCGTCCTTCGTGTTTGCGCCGAGAAATTGCGCAGCTTCAAGGTGACGTTCCGGCGCTGCTTCGCCTGTGAAGCGATACACGCTCGGCGCGTTAAGCACCACACTCATGCCATGCGGCACCATTGGTTGTTCTTGCGGATAACCGAGCGGTGGCTTGAAGTCACGCACGAGACCACTCACGGCGTAACTCATGCCATGCGGCAAGTGACAACCGGCGTTGGAAAACGTCATGCCCGCGATCAACGCCGAATACATGATCGCGCCCTTCGCCTGTTGATCCGCCGGATCGTTCACGGCTCTCACAAGATTCTGGCCGATGATGCGCAGCGATTCGCGCGCGCCCATGTCGCTCCACAAATTCGCACCCTGATTCATCGGGCGTTTCGCGCCGTCGGAGCCCTCATACATTTTTGCTTTCGCGCTGTGCGGCCGCGCGGTGTAGCTCTCAAGCGCGTGTGACAACGCGTCAAACCCGTTGGCAGCGATCACCGCTGGTGACAAGGTGTGTGTCACGTCCGGGTCCACCAGCGCGCGCGACGGCAGCATGTGCCGCGACAGGATGCCGGTTTTGCATTGCTGCTCAATGAGATTGCAGATCGCGATGCCTGTGACCTCACTGCCGGTGCCGCAGGTGGTTGGGCAGGCGATATGCGGCTTCAGTGGGCCGGGCACCGGCAAGCCGCGCCCAATGGGTGCGTTGACATAAGCGAGCAATTCGTCGGGATAGGTGGCGTACAGATTGGCAGCCTTGGCGGTGTCCATGACCGACCCGCCACCGACCGACACGAAGCCGTCGAATTGGCCCTCCTGCGCGAATTTCGCGGCGGCCATGAACGAATCGCCGGTGGGTTCAACAGCGCACTCCCAGTAGATTTCAACGGTGCATCCCGCTGCTTCGAGGGAGCGCTTGACAGTCGCTACGTAAGGCAAATCACGTACCGTTTTGTCGGTGAACAAGCCAACGCGTTTCATGCCCAAGGCCCGCGCATGCGAACCCGCTTCGCGCAGGCATCCAGGGCCGAAGGTGAAGTGATTGACCTCGACAGTGAAGGCGCTATCGCCTTCGTGGCCTTGCAGGCCCTCGAGTCCGTAGTAACGGCAGCATCGGTACATGCGTCTCTCTCCCTTTTTTCTCAGTGTTTTCGGGTTTAAGTTATCACGGATGGCAGACGGATGAAAAACGGGCCCGACTGGGCGAAAGTCGATGTACGATTCGCGTTGAAGGTTTGAACCTTTGGAGAAATGTTGTGATGCGCATCGATAGCACCCTGTGGCACAGGGCAACACCCAAAAAGAGCCAAGGCCTCGCCAAGCGTGCGCTCTCCGCGCGATGCGCGGCTCTGACGGCGTTCACGCTCGGCGCTGGACTCATGGGGTCCGCAGCGTGGGCAGCCTGCGCAGGTAGCCCCTGCTTTGTTTCGCCATCGGGCCCGGTCGGGCTCGGCAACGGCAGCGGAGCGGCCAACGCAACCACGCTAACGGACGCTATGGCCACCGTTTCGCCTGGGGGCAGCATCCCGCTGTTGCCAGGCAGTTACTCCCTGGCGGCGGGCACGCTCACCACCCTTGGCACGCTTGTGATCGGAAACAACACAACGCTTACAGGCGCTGGCAAGGACGTCACTGTCATTCAGCGGGCTGCGGCGGCGACCCTCGCCAATGGAATTTTCCTGTCCAATGTCGATGCAGCAGGCACCAGCACGGCGACACCGGTCTCCAATGTGCGCGTCGAAGCGCTCACCCTTGGGCAGCCCGGCAATGTGCCCCCCGCGAACAACGCAGCACTGGTCGCAGTTGTTTTCAGTAATGGCGGCATCGCAGCGCAGCCGAATGTCAACGTGGATCGCTTTTTCGCCTTCAACGTCGGCAGCAATGGGCATGGCTCGGCCGGGTTCACGTTCGCCAGCCAGACGCCGCTCGCAGCCGGAAATAACCAGTACACCAATTTCATTGTGTCGGGCGCAACCGCGAAATGGAATCGTCGCCTGGGCGTGGGTCGGGGCATCTGGTTCACCGGACAAACGCGAAACATTGTGATTGAAAACGGAGAATTCAGCGAGAACGGTATTGACGGCATTGACTTCAACAGCGGGTCGGTTCGTAACGCTCGAATTCAGGGCAATCAGATCATCGGAAATTTTGACTCCGGGATCGCGATGCAGGCATTCAATCAGGCGCTGGTCGATTCGGTACCTGCGCCCGCCGCGCTGATCGATCCGCGAACCGGTGCCAATGTCACTCCCGTCGGGATCACGATTGCCAACAATGTAGTGCGCGACAATGGCCGCTTCGGCATTGAGGCGAAGGGCGCGAACGGGACTGGAGCGGAGCCGTTTGTCGTCAGTGGCAACACCGTCAGCGTGACGCCCGGCTACGTTTATCGATTCAGTTTGTGGGCGATCAACAATGCGCTGGGCAACACCAACGATGCGCTGTTTGGGGACTGCCGCGATCGGGCCGGCGTCGTTGTCGCGCGGCTGCAGGGCCGACCCAGCGATGGCAATCTGGCGGCTGAGGCGGCGATGGGTGCGACCCTCGCCGACACCGGAAATGCTGCGCCGTCCGGTGCGACCGTAGCCGGCAACACGATTCGGGATTTCAAGCATCCGTTCAACAACATCGACGCTACGAGTGTCGATCTTGATCCCGTCGCAGCAGGCGTACAGGGCAGAACGGCCTGCCCGACGACGCCTGCAATTAGCGATGATCGCGACGGCTTTGGGTTGGTACTTGAGGGCGCGAACAATGTGGTGATGGACAACGTCCTCGTCGGTAACAACATCGGTATTCAGACTCAGGGCGGCAATTTGAACAACAGCCTGAGCGTTGTGCAAAGCACCACGCCGACACCGTACTTTGACCGTGGCACCGGCACGCCATTGGCAGCGAACACGATCACCCACAACGTACTATGTGGCAACACGGACTTTGACGCCAGCAAATGGGCGGCAGCGGCCGACACGACCGCGTATCCGTTCCCGGGCAACTATTTCGGCACGCCGCCGTCGACCAAACTACGCAATGCCGACATCACAGGCTTCATCAGCAACCCCTATGCCGACGCGTTCATCGCGGCTAACGCAGCGTTGTGCGGGCCGATACCTGATCTGTCGCTCGCGAAAGCGAATCCGCCGACTTTGACAGTGGGCACGGCAGCGAATTACACGCTCACGCTCACCAACGCGGTGGCCGCTGCGACCACGGGCTCAAGCATCGTTGTCAACGACAAACTGCCGCCGAATTTTCAGTACAACAGTGCAGCAGCGAGTACCGGTGCGACGTCGGTTGGCTGTGTCAGTTCAGGCACCGTAGCAACCGGACTCGATCTGCTGTGCACGGTTACCATCACCGGTGGTCTGGCTGCGGCGGCGAGCGCAAGCTTCACAGTGAATGTCACGCCGCTCCCGGCGACGGCTGGTGTTGTCAGCGTGAACAAAGCGCGCGTCGACCGCGCGGGTGCAAACGCGCCGGCGCCAGCGTCGCTGTGCGTTGCGACGGCAACACCCGCAGGCTGCGCCGTGGCGGCGGCGATTACGCCTGTTGCCGCAGTCAGCGCTGCGCCTCCTCAAGTCGTGCCATCGCTGGGCACGTTTGGGTTGTCGCTTTTGGTGCTTTTAGTGCTGGCAGCGGGGTGGTGCAGACGGTCTTACGCATGAGCGTTTGATCGCCTCCGCTACGTACGCAACAATGCGACGCCCGCGATCATGAGCGCGCAGCCTAGCCACTGCACGCGGCCAAGCCGCTCGGCAAACAGCGCGACGCCGATGAGGAGCGCAAACAGCACACTCGAATCGCGAAGCGCTGCGCCGACCACCGGAGGC
>JANXNO010000039.1 GCA_025354075.1 Burkholderiales bacterium
TTGATGGCCTACAACTGCGCAATTCTTGTCGAATCGGTGTGGGACTATCGTCTGCCAACGCTCGGCATTTCGGAAGGTTGGCGCTATGTGCCGTCAACCATTGCCGGCGTGCTGATCGTCATGTTTTCAATTGAACACCTCATCGCGCTTGCCAAGGGCGAAGACGTCGAACCTGCCTGGAAATAAGTAGAAGAACATGACCATTCCACTGCTAATACTCGGCATCAGTTTCACCGCATTCCTGCTGTTGGGTGTCCCCGTTGCGTTCTCGATTGGGCTCTCCGCACTGTTGACCTTGCTCTACGAAGGCATGCCGCTAGCGGTGGGCTTTCAGCAAATGACCTCGGGAATGAACATCTTTTCGTTCCTTGCCGTACCGTTCTTTATCTTCGCCGGGGAGCTGATGCTGCATGGCGGCATAGCGGACAAGATCGTTAACTTCGCGCGCAGCACCATCGGCCATGTGCGCGGCGGTCTTGGCATGAGCAACGTCCTCGCCTGCACACTGTTCGGCGGCGTCTCGGGCTCGCCCGGTGCTGACGTGTCCGCCATGGGCGCGGTGATGATTCCGATGATGAAAAAAGAGGGCTATCACGCGGACTACGCGGTCAACGTGACCACGCACGCCTCGCTCGTTGGCGCGCTGATGCCGACCAGTCACAACATGATCATCTACACGCTCGCTGCCGCTGGCAAAGTATCGATTGCCGCGCTGATTCTGGCGGGTATGGTGCCCGCGCTGATTCTGACGTTGTGCAATCTCGCCGCAGCCTATGGCGTCGCGGTAAAGCGCGGCTATCCGTCTGGAACCTTCCCCGGCTGGTCTGTTGTGGGAAACACCTTCCTCGCCGCATTGCCAGGGTTGTTCGTCGTCGCCATCATTTTGATCGGCATTCTGTCGGGCGTTTTCACCGCCACGGAATCAGCTGCGATTGCGATTTTGTACACCCTGTTCCTGACGATATTCATGTATCGCACCATGAACTGGGAGCACTTCATGAAGGCCGCCACCAAGGCCGTTAAGACCACCGGCACCATCTTGCTGCTGATTGGCATCTCCGCCACCTTCGGCTACCTGATCAGCCTGTACGGCGTTGCAGAACTCACCGGTACTGCGCTGGAAGACTTGACCACTACACCGTGGATCATCTTCTTGCTTGTCAATATCATTCTGTTCGTGCTCGGCACCTTCCTCGACATGGCGCCGACCATCCTGCTCTGCACGCCAATCTTTCTGCCGATATGCATGAAATTTGGCATGGACCCAGTGCAATTTGGCATGATCATGCTGATCAACTGCGCGATGGGGCTCAACACGCCGCCGGTAGGCACGGTGCAATTCATTGGCTGTACCATCGGTGGCGTGTCCGTCGGGCACGTGATGAAAACGATCTGGCCGTTTTATGGCGCGCTCATTGCCGCGTTGATGATCGTGACCTACGTGCCTGCGTTCTCGATGTGGCTACCCGGCCTCTTGTTGTCCAAATAAGCCAAGCAGGAGTTTTGAGTTGAAGACTACCCCCGTCACACCAGATGACCTGGCTGCCTCCGTTCTCGCGGTGCCGCCAATTGCGAGAAACGCTGATCTCTCGCTCAACATCAGCGCTAACAGGGCGATGATCCGTCATCTGGAGGCGGGCGGTGTGCGCACGTTGATGTATGGCGGCAACGCCAACTTCTACAACATCGGCGTTCGCGACTACCACAAAGTTTTGGAAATGCTGGAGACGCTGGCGGGGGGAGACAGTTGGGTCATCCCGTCCATCGGCCCCGATTTTGGCAAGGCGATTGACCAGATTGACCTGCTGCGCAGCCGCGCCTTTCCGACGGCGATGGTGTTGCCGTTGCAATTTCCGTCAACTGACGATGGGCTGGCAACAGGCATCCGTCGTCTGGCCGGGTTCTACAAAAAGCCCCTGATCGTCTACATCAAATCGGACGGGTATCTCGAGCCCAAAACGGTCGGCAAACTAGTGGCCGATGGTGTCGCCTGTGCAGTGAAATACGGCACCGTTCGTGCCGATCCAGCGCACGATCGGTACCTGAAGGAACTCACGCAACACGTCGATCCGAAGCTGATCTTAAGCGGCATCGGAGAAACACCAGCCATCATTCACCTGCGCGATTTCGGTTTGCAGGGCTTCACGTCGGGATCCGTCTGCATCGCGCCTCGCGGCTCGATGAAAATGCTGCACCTGATCAAGGCGGGTAAGTACGATGAGGCCGCAAAGATTCGCGAAGCCTACGCTGACATGGAAGCCTGCCGCGACAGCATCAGCCCGATTCGCACCCTTCACGAAGCGGTCACGCTCGCAGGTATCGCCGACATGGGCCCGATGCTGCCAATGCTGTCCAACATCGGCGCAGAGCACTTTGAACGTGTAGGTGCCGCCGCGAAAGCACTGTTGGCGTTTGATCAGACGCTGGCTTAGTCTTACACGCGCTGCAACTGTAGGAGCGGCTTCGCCGCGACCTGTCCGCGTGTTTGATCGGGTTGCGGCATAGCCGCTCGTACCGATACAGCTTTTAATGAAAACGCCCACTTGATGTGGGCGTAATCATGTGTTTCGCTAATTATCGATAATGGTCAGAACTCGCGCTTTAGCCCTTATTAGATAACGCTTTCAGCCAAAAGCTGAACAGCTTTTACGACAACCCGAATGCCTGAGCATCCGGGTTTTTCAACGTCGCCTACTTCGGTTAAGCCGTCCGCCGAACCATGCGACGGCGATTGACAAACGCTACCGTCACCATCAGTAATCCGAGTAGCGCGAGCGCCAGCTCAGACAACGTTGGCACAGACACCACGGGATTCGCCGCCTGTGTCACAGCCAGCAGCAGCGGTCCGCTCGGATCAGTGATCACGCCATCAGCGTCAAGATCGGTGTCGCCGAGCCCGCCGTCAGTCACGTCAAAGCTCACCGTATTGCCGCTCGTCGTCAAGTTGGCAGGGGTGTAGAAAACGCTGGCTCCAGCCGACGTCGGCGTTCTGCCGTACTTGTAGTACGTGCCGGTGAGGCTAGGCCAGGTGATGCTTACGCGCACCGTGGAGCCCGCCGTGCAAGCCAGCAGTCGAAGATGCAACCAGCCATGCGGGAAGCTTCCCGTTGCGTTGGTCGCGGTCGCGGCGACAAAGGCAGTATTGGTCGCATCCACATGGCAGGTGCTGCCACCGCCGGTGAAGCTCATCGATGCCGCCCCAGTGCTAGTCGCCGTGGTACCGGCAAACGTCTTGACCGGCGCGAAGGTTGCCACCACGGCCTTGTTGGTCGTAATGTTGGTCAGGTTGCAGGTTGCTCCAACACAATCGCCACTGAAGGCGGTGAACGTGAAGCCGGCGCTAGCCGTTGCGGTGCAGCTCGCGTTGCCGCCACTAGCAACCGTCGCTGGCGTACAGCTGACCGAGCCGCCGGTCAGCGGGCTGGCCGTGCCGCTGATCGTCAGGCTGCCCACTGCTACGAACGAGGCGCTAACCGTGCAGTTTGCCGCCACGATGCCGGTGGTGTAGCTGTTAACGCCAACGGCCGTCGGCGAGCCACTGCAGCCCAAGATGCTCTGCGTATTGAAGCCGGACGCAGGCGTGGCCGTGCAGGTCGTAGTCTTGCCACCCATCACCGGGCTCGTGCAGCTGAGCATTCCGTTCGCACCGGCAGTTGCCGTCACCGTGTATTGATGTGCCGCAGCGCAACTTGCATTGCTGCCACCACCGGAGCCGTTACAGCTCCAGGTGTAGCTACTGGTGCCGCTGGACACCGCACTGGCGGTTCCAGTAGCACACAGATTGGCGCTGGGTGCTACCAGTGACGGAACACCATTGTCCGTGCCACATGCACCATTGACCAGTACGACGACGGCGGTAAACGTGGCGCTCACGGTGCAGTCGGCGAGCACGGGACCCGTGCTGTAGCTGTTCACGCCAGCGCTGGAGGCGATACCGTTACAGCCGGAAATGCTTTGCGTGGTG
>JANXNO010000042.1 GCA_025354075.1 Burkholderiales bacterium
TGCTGGTCGGCATCAATCTGCTGCGCGAAGGACTGGACATTCCTGAGGTGTCGCTGGTGGCGATTCTCGATGCGGACAAGGAGGGTTTTTTGCGCGCCGAACGTTCGCTGATTCAAACCATTGGCCGTGCCGCGCGACACATCAATGGCACGGCGATTTTGTATGGCGACAAGATCACCGATTCGATGCGCAAGGCGATTGATGAGACCGAGCGACGTCGCAACCGGCAGATCGCGCACAACCTTGAGCACGGCATCACGCCGCTCGGCGTGCAAAAAGCGATCAAGGACATGATCGACGGCGTGTACGATCCCGACGAAGAAAAACGCGTGATGAAAGACGCCAAGGCCAAGGCCGAGTTCGGCGCGATGGACGAAAAGTCCCGCGAGAAAACGCTCAAGTCACTGGAAAAAGCGATGCTCGACGCCGCGCGCAATCTAGAGTTTGAGAAGGCCGCCGAGATGCGCGATCAGCTCACCAAACTCAAAGAAGAGATGTTTGGGGTTGGTCATGCCGGGGCGGGGTAGGGCTGTACCCCCTCTCCCGCGAGGAGATGGGGACAGAACCGAGATAATGCCAGCATGGAATTCGCTGCTTACCTAAAGTCCTTTCTCGGTTTACTCGCCATTGTTGATCCGTTCATTGCGGTTCCAATGTTTTTGGCGCTCACACCCACGGCCACTGCGCAGGATCGCTTTCGCATAGCGCGCATCGCGGCAATCTCCGTGTTTTGCGTGCTAGCGATTGGCCTGGTTGCAGGCGGGCCGGTGCTGGATTTTTTCGGCATTTCGTTGCCCGCGTTCAAGGTTGCAGGCGCGTTGCTGTTGCTGCTTTCCGCAATGGACAGTTTCAACGCTGCGCCGGGCCGTCAGCGGCAAACGCCGGAAGAAGAGGAGGAGGCGCGCCACAAGCATGCGGTCGGCGTCGTGCCGATTGCGATTCCGCTGCTCGCCGGACCGGGCGCGATTTCAATGGTGATTGTGTTCGGGCAGTCACATCCTGCGATCAAACATCTGGGTACCGTTGCGCATTTGGGGATGATGCTGCTGGTGATTGCGGTGGTTGCGCTGATCACCTGGATTACGCTGCGCGCGGCCCAGCGGGTGTCGGTAGCGCTTGGCATCACCGGCATGAACGTCGCCACACGAGTCGGCGGATTAATCACCGCCGCGCTTGCTGTTGAGATTTTGGCGTCCGGTCTGACCGGGCTGTTTCCGGGTCTCAAGTCTTAACAACTTATCGGTGGAGCGCACATTGGCTCCGGGCTAAACGCCCGATTCGTTAATTCTCGACTATTCAGATAACCGGCTTCTAGCCGAAGTTAAATGGGCGTTTCGCGATAAAGCTGATCGAAATCCCACGCGTGCCGTCCGCAATATTAAGAAAAATTAAGGACGTGGCGTCGGCGTCGCTCATACACTGAATCTCAGGTAATTCCGAAATCGGCTGCAGGGCTAAAACGTCAATCGCGACGCGCCTGCAAGACTCCCTGACACACATCCATGTCAGCTCATGTCCTGATCAAAACGAGGGGTTTGTATGAAGAATTGGTTCAAAGTGGCGACCACTGCAGTGATGTTGGC
Organism: Burkholderiales bacterium; assembly: GCA_025354075.1. Taxonomy (GTDB): domain Bacteria; phylum Pseudomonadota; class Gammaproteobacteria; order Burkholderiales; family Casimicrobiaceae; genus Casimicrobium. The sequence continues at coordinate 1,584 of JANXNO010000042.1, forward strand.
TGCACTTGCCGTCAACGCGCAAAACGTTGAACAGCGAAAGGCGCTTCGACAGTCGCTCGAAGTCACTGAACTCGGTGCGTTGACCGAGAAGTTCCAGACGAAGTTTGAGGCAGATGAGGCGAAAGTACGTCAATACTTGCTGGATCACCCGACCGTTCAGCGTGAGCAGATCAAGAATGGCAAGGCGCATTTCATCATCCGCATCGACAGCGCGGGCAACCCGGTGTTTCGGGTCGCGAGAGATGTGGCGGGTTCGCTCAAGAACCGTGCATCGGGTCAATTGATCAAAGTCGATTCGCTGTATCCGGGCGGCTCGCTCGGCGTCAGTATCACGGGCACTGGCATGGTCGCGGGTGTCTGGGAGCCGAGCGCGGTCCCGGCGGACGCCAATGGCGCGGCTACCCACGAATTGCTGCTCGGTCAGTCCACGAATCAGGCGGGTCAGGCAATCAGCGATGTCATCGGTAACCGCAATCACGCGGCGCACGTCACTGGCACCATGGTCGGTAAAGACCTTGCCAGCCATCCGTCCGCACGCGGCATCGCCTACGGTGGCAAGTCGCAAAACTTCGACGCCAGTAACGATCTGACCGAAATGACCGGATTCGCTGCGAACGGGTTTCTGATTTCCAACCATTCCTACGGCGACGCCAACACGCAAACCGAGAATTTGTGGAAATACGGCGCGTACGACACCGAGGCCAAAGACTGGGATGCGATGCTCAAAGCCGCCCCCAACTATCTCCCGTTTGTCGCAGCCGGTAACGAGCAAACATCAAGCGGCAACAACGCCGCCAAGGCCGGCTACGACATCATGACCGGCGCAGCAAACTCCAAAAACGCGATGGCTGTGGGTGCTGTGAATGGCGACAAAACCATGTCGAGCTATAGCAACTGGGGCCCGACCGATGACGGTCGCGTGAAGCCAGAAATCGTTGCCAAGGGCACCGGCATTGATTCGGCACAAGCCACATCCGACACCGCCTACAGCGGCAGCGGCGAAGACTCAAGCGGCACCTCGTACGCCTCCCCGGCGGCAGCGGCTGCAGGCCTGCTGCTGCAGCAGTATTACCACGTTGCCGCAGGCAATTACATGCGCTCATCAACGCTCAAGGCGCTGATGCTGGGCACCGCTGAGGATCTGGGGCGGGTGGGCCCCGATCACCAGTTTGGCTGGGGCTTGCTCAATATTGAAAAAGCCGCACTGACGATCAAAAAGCGTTCGCCGCTGGCCGCAACCCTTGCCACGAGCAAGGGCGCGATCATTGAAGAAATCGCCACCAATCCGGCGGCGGACTCCACGTCTGAGATCACCCGCACCGTTTTCGCCAAAGGCGGCGAGCCGCTGGTGGTCAACATCGCCTGGATCGACGACGAAGGCCCCGAGCAACTGGCGGGCGAGGGCATTGACCCAACCACGTCGCGACTGGTGTACGAGTTCGACGTGATGGTTCGTCAAGTGGCGCCTAATCCGGTCGTTGAGACTTGGCCGTGGGTGCTGCCTTCAATGGCCAACCGTACTGATCTCGCAACGGTCGCTACCGCATGGTTTCAAAGCAACGGCGGCAATTTCCGCCAGGTGATCATTGCCAACCCTATCGCCAACGCGGAATACACCATCGTGATTCGCAAAAAGACTGGTTCACCGGCAGCGGATCGTTCGTTGTCCCTGGTGGTGACCGGTCTGGTTGAGGCGGCAGCAGTCACGCCTGTGGATGGCGCTTGCGGCAGTGCCAACGGCACGCCGAGCCTGGTTGCGCCGAGCGCAAATTTGTGTAGCGTCGGCACGGCCAGCGCCGTCACGTCGGGCGCGTCCAGCTTCGCCTGGACCTGTGCCAGCGACACAGCCGGTGCCACCGCGAGCTGCACCGCGCCGCACCAGTACACCGTTACGGCCACTACAGCGGACGCGAACGGTACGCTCACCTGTACGAGCCCGGTCACGGGGGGCAACACCACCACCTGTATCGCGAATCCGGCGGCCAACTTCAATACGCAGAGCATTTCGGGATGCAGTGGAACGGCAACCGGGCTGGAGGTGAACAGCTACACGACCGGTGCGGTTACGGCCGATTGCACAGTCACGGCGGCGTTCGTTGCGGCGGCACCTACCGACGGCCATTGCGGCTCGGCCAACGGCGTGCCGATACCGGTCGCGCCCAGCGCTAACCTGTGTACGGTGGGTACGGCGAGCGCTGTGGCCAGCGGTGCCACCGGCTTCACCTGGACCTGCGTCGGGGCGACCGCGACGGCGAGTTGCGCTGCGCCGCATCAGTACACCGTCACGGCCAGCGCTGGTGCAAACGGCACGCTCAGCTGTGCGAGCCTGGTGACCGCAGGCAACACGACAACCTGCACGGCCACCCCGTCAGGCGGCTTCACCACGCAAAGCATTTACGGCGGTAAACGTGGCGCTCACGGTGCAGTCGGCGAGCACGGGACCCGTGCTGTAGCTGTTCACGCCAGCGCTGGAGGCGATACCGTTACAGCCGGAAATGCTTTGCGTGGTG
>JANXNO010000043.1 GCA_025354075.1 Burkholderiales bacterium
CGACGCGGCCCCAATATTGCGCTTCGCCGCCCAATCGTTGTACTGCTACTGCCGCGTTGGCCGCCATGCCGCCGCCGGTCACAATGAAATCGGTCGCGCGAAACTTGGCGGAGGCAGGCGGAATGTGATCAACCCGAAATATCTGGTCAAGCGTTGCTACGCCGAGGCAAATGACCCTCGCTTTGCGAGGTGAATCAGCCATAGCCATAGTCACGAGCGACCGGTACTGCCGAAACCGTCGCTGCCGCGGTCACTCGCGGTGAAATTCGTCACTTCCTGAAACGCCACCTGCTGCACCGGCACGATCACTAACTGAGCAACGCGCTCCTGCGGCGCAATGGTGAACACCGCGCTGCCGCGATTCCAGCAACTCACCATCAGTTCGCCCTGGTAGTCGCTGTCGATCAAACCCACCAAATTGCCGAGCACGATGCCGTGTTTGTGACCCAAACCGGAGCGCGGCAGGATCAGCGCCGCGAATCCGGGGTCACTTATATGGATGGCGAGGCCTGTCGGGATGAGCGTCGTTGCGCCAGGCACGAGGTCAATGGATTCGTCAATGCAGGCGCGTAAATCGAGCCCCGCGGAGCCTTGCGTGGCGTAGGCCGGAAGGTGAAGGCGCGCGGCTTCGCGCACCACTTTGAATTGGATGTTCATGGTTTTTCTAATTTGTAGTGAAGCAGACTCGCAACGCTGTCATTCCCGCGAAGGTGGGAATCCAGACCGAACCGAGTAGCGATTGCTAGAGGTGGATTGCGGAGTCTCGAATACAAACATCAACCGAGAAAAGCCGTTCGCTCTTCGCAAATTGCCGCACGGTCTGGATTCCCGCCTTCGCGGGAATGACAGATTCTCGTTAAGCCTTGAACATCCCGGGCTCAAGACTATGTCGTTGTAACAATTTGTAAAACTCGGTGCGATTGCGGCCCGCCATCTGCGCGGCCTGCGCTGCGTTACCTGCGGTGAGCTTCAAGATGCGCACCAGATAATCGCGCTCAAACGTTTTGCGCGCCGACTCAAAAGACACCAGCGGGGCAGAGCTGTCGTCCAGGCTATGGCGTATCAACGACAGCGGAATCACATGCGTGGTGGACAGTGCAACGGCCTGCTCCAGCAAGTTCTCCAGTTGCCGCACATTGCCTGGCCAGGGCGCGCTGACAATCGCCGCCAATGCGTCGGGTGCCAGCGTCGGCACCGGCTTGCGATAACGCGTGGCAATTTTGCGCAAAAAGTGCGTTGCGAGCAGCGGAATGTCTTCGCGTCGCTCCGACAGTGAAGGCAATTTCAGCGCGACTACATTCAGTCGATAAAACAGGTCTTCGCGAAACGTGCGGTCCGCGCGCATTTGATCGAGATTGCGATGCGTCGCCGAGATGATGCGTACGTCCACATTCACTGTTTGCGTCGAACCTACTGGCCGCACCGCGCTGTCCTGCAACACGCGCAACAGCTTCGCCTGCAGCGAAAGCGGCATGTCGCCAATCTCATCGAGAAACAGGCTGCCGCCATCAGCCGCCTGAAACAAACCCTGCTGCGCAGTGGCGGCGCCCGTGAACGCGCCCTTGGCGTAACCGAACAGCTCACTCTCCAGCAATTGTTCGGGAATCGCCGCACAGTTGATCGCCATGAAGGGCTTGCCAGATCGACTGCTCGCCGCATGAATCGCGCGCGCCAGCAATTCTTTTCCGGTGCCGGATTCGCCCAGCACCAACACTGACGCCATCGAGTCCGCCACCAGCCGCGCGCGGCGCAGCAAGTCATCCATCTTCGCGCTGCGGGTCACGATTTCGGCGCGCCATGCGCTTTCGGTGGTGGTACCGCCGACGGCAGTGCTACCGACACCGCTGTCACGCGCTTCACCCGAAACGGTCACGGCCTGCGCCACTTTTTTCAGCAAATCCTGTGGATCAAACGGCTTGGTCAAAAAGCCGAATACGCCGCGTTGCGTGGCCGCGACCGCGTCCGGGATCGTGCCGTGCGCAGTGAGAATAATGACCGGCAATGTGGGATGTTGCGCGTTGATCTGCTCAAATAATTGCAGACCGTCGATGCCCGGCATGCGCAAGTCGGTGACCACCACAGCTGGCCGCGACACCGCGATTTGTGCCAGCGCAATTTCGCCTCTCTCGGCGTTTTTCACGCGATAAGCCGCCGCCGATAAGCGCAGGCTGATCAGCTTGAGCAAATCGGGATCATCGTCAACCAGCAGAATTTCAGCAGCCATGGTTTTAGTTCCTGCGCCGTTCACGGTCGAGCAAATTTTTCTCGATGGCTTTAAGCGCATCAAGTTTTTGCTGCAAGGCATCCGCCTTCTTTTGTTCTTCTTTGAGTTGCCGGGTGCGCTCGTTCAACTGCGAGAGCATCACATCAGCGACGGGTCGCAACGGATGCGTCGCTGCGAATCCACCCTTCGCCACCAGCGGCTCCAGCAATCCCTGCAAGCGCGCATCGTCGCCTGCAGCGGGCCCCAGCAAGCCTGAAATCCACGCATAGCGCATGCGGTTAACGCTGCTTTTATCTTTGTTAAACGCTGTTTGCGAGGCTAAAAAATCCTTGCGCAAATCGTCTGGCGACGCATTCGCTGAACGCGCCATTTCGATCAACAACGCGAGGCTCTGCTCCTGATCTTCAGGCAACTTGATCGGCTCCGGCGCAGGCACCACGGCAGCAGGCTTTTCCACCTCAACATACACCGGTACATACACCGTTTGCGTCACCGCAGGCGTGGCGGGTGCTTTTGGCAGCAGCGGAATTTCTGGTGCGTTGGCACAGCCTGCCAGCAACAGCACCGGCAGCAAAACCCCCACCCATGCGCCCGTAACGAGAGCGTTTCTACGCCGCAATTGAATCTCCCTGCATCACAGTCTGTGGCCCTTCAGAGCGCGTTAAATCAAGTGGCAACCGAACCCGGAAGCGCCCGCCGGGCTTGCCCGGCTCAACAACAAAAACATGGCCCTGATGCGCCAATACATACTCACGGACAATCGCCAACCCCAAGCCCGATCCCTTGATCTTGCCGTTGGTGCTGGCGTTGCCCCGATAAAACGATTCGAACACGCGTTCCTGTTCTTCCAGGGCAACCCCAGGGCCGTCATCTTCAATATCAATCTGTGCCATCGCGCCATCGAGCGAGCTGATGATGCGAACTTTTCCACCGCGAGGCGTGTATTTGATGGCGTTCGATAGCAGATTATCCAACACCACCCGCAATTGCTCCCGATCCCCAAGCAGCATCGGCGCTTCGCCCTGCACGTCCACCGAAATCACCCGCGACAACATCTCCAGCCGATGCTCGCGCACCACCCGCTCAATCACCTGCTGCATCTCCACTGCCTCAACCTTGATCTGTGTCGCGCTTTTGT
>JANXNO010000051.1 GCA_025354075.1 Burkholderiales bacterium
GGTAACACGTTGTTTAGCTTGCGGTTGCCCGCGAGCACCGAGCTGCGCACTTATGGCGAGTTGATGACCGAGTTCAAGCGGTCGCACAACGCGACGATTGTGGCAGTGGCCGATGATGCGCTGGGCAAGGGTTTGACGCTGAATGCGCCTGCATCAAAACACGTCAGGCCGGGACAGACGCTGTACTACATCGCGCAGCATCGCATCATGTGGGGTGTTCGCCAAACCGTTCAGACCGCAGTGTAGGGTGGGCAGCCTCTGCCCACCAAGGCGTTGCTCTGCGGGATGGGTTGTGTGGCCGCCGCTTGGTGGGCACGAGGTGTCCACCCTACAAATCACGCGGCTTTTGACCGCTGGTAGTTGAATGGTCCGCCAGTGAACGGCGCGAAGCCACAGCCGAAGATCGCACCCGCATCGGCGAGATCAGGCGCTCGGCGAACAAAACGCCACGCCCTCACCTGCGTAGCCCCTTAGCTGTAGGGCGTTGTACGTCTCCGCGCTTTGCGTGTAGCGATGGTTTGACAGCGTCTGACTGAACAGCCGGTACACCGGTTGCGTGGCTAACGAACATACGCCGTTCACTGGCAGCAGCGTGCGGAAGGCGACGCCTTCGTTTGTCCAGTCACTCGATGCCGCCAACAGCGCGCAGTCCGACGCCTTTGCCGAGTAGAAGTGTGTCACGGCAACAGGATTGAAGAATCGGCAAACCGGGACCGTAATCGATGGCGCGTCGGCAACGTTCGGCCAGGCTCGGAAGGGCGGTTCGGTCAGTGTCCACGGCGGCAACAAGTTGCCGTTGACTACCGTCGGATTGAGGGACAAAAGCGCCTGCGATTCGCTCGCGCCCAGCGCCAAATAATGCTTGGTGCGATACCAGTTTTCCAAATCGGAAACGGAAAGCGGAGGTGGAGGAAGAGGAACGCTGTTCTGCATGAACGCCATAGGTGATACAGCCATCGACGCTGCGAGACCGCTCACCACGATGTTCAAGGTGCTAGTTTCGGCATATGACGCCGTGGGCAAGTCAAACGCCAGCGAATTGCCCAGCAGCAGCTTGTAGGTACCGGGGGGCAATCCGGGTATCGTCAAAGGCGTCGGGCCATAATAGGGAGGAAATGAAAATAAGGGCGCTTTCGAGAAGAATGTGGCGCGAATTTCCGCCCCCTGAATGCGGACACCCAGAAGCTCTGGTGGCTCGAAGTTGTTGTTGATGCGCACTTGCAATCGGATCGGCGTGAACGCCGCGACCTCAACGGCTGGCACATCTATTGGAACGCGCGATACCTGACCGTCAAGACGGATAGGGGAAATGGTTTGCGCAATGCTGACAGTAGCAGCAAGGCAGGCCGCAATCACGGCGGCGAGGCGAATGATATTCATGGCTAAACTCCTATTGAATGGTCGGCACAGCGCCGTTAGGGAAATGCTGAACAAATCGCCACTCCGGCGCAGGCCGGGGCGAGGTGGGGATTTTTTCAGCTTTTCCCAAGGTGCCCGCGCCACCCAATCAGACTGCCACTGTCGGACACCACGCCTTCGGCCCAAGCCTTGTTTTCCTCGTTGAGCCGTCGGTTAATCAGGCATTTGGCGAACAGAACGCCGCACCCTCACCGACGTAGCCACGGAGCTGCAGTGCGTTGTACGTCTCCGCGCTTTGCGTGTAGCGATGGTTTGACAGCGTCTGACTGAAGAGCCTGTACACCGGTTGCGTGGCCAGTGGACACACACCGTTCACCGGCAGCAACGTGCGAAACGCGATGCCTTCATTGACCCATCCGCTCGATGCGGCGAGCAACGCGCAGTCCGACGGTTTCGCCGAGTAGAAGTGGGTCACTGCGGCGGGGTTAAAGAAGCGGCATACCGGTACCGTGGCTGATGGGGCATCGGGAACGTTTGGCCACGCGCGGAACGGCGGTTCGGTCAATGTCCACATTGGCTTGTTAGTCCAGAATGCCTCCGGCGTATTGAGTGCGAGGAGGGACACCACCTCGCTCTGACCCAGTGCCATATAGTGCTTGGGTCGATACCAATTCCGATCTACCGGAACGCCGAGTGGCGGGATCGTGAACGGCATAAATGCCATTGGCGTCACAAGCATAGAAGCCGGCAACCCACTCACGACAATATTTAAGGTGCTGGTCTCAGCATACGACGACGTCGGCAGGTTGAACGCGAGGGCGTTGCCAAGCAGCAGCTTGTAACTTCCTGGTGGCAAGCCCGGAAGGGTCACGGGGGTCGGGGCATAGAGGGGGTTCGGATCAAATGAAAGTCCTGACCCCGCTCTCGCGAAGAACGTCGCTCGAACCTCTTGTCCCTGGGCTGTGGCTCCGAGAAACTCGGGTGGAAAATGCGAAGTACTTATGCGCAGTTGCAACTGGATTGGCGTGAAAGGTGCGGTCTCTACAGTAGCAACTTCACTTGGTATCCGTGAGACCTGACCATCAAGCTGTATCGGGGGTAAGCTCTGCGCAACACAGACATTTACGAGAAAGGAGGCGACTGTGAGAATGGCAATGCGTGCGATATTCATGATCGTGCTCCCTGCTGAATGGTCGGCACAGCGCCGTTGGTGTTCGGATAGACATATCCGAGCCAGTCGCTGCCTGAGTTGTCGGTATAGCCCTGATTAGTCATGTTACTAAGTTCGGTCTCTGGAAAAATGGCGTGGTCATCTCTGCTGGGGTGGAATTTGCGCATCAGCCGCACCGTGCCGGTGGGTTGCGACTGGCTCTTCGGATACAAGTAACCCTCAACACCGTCGAGACGATAGCCAACGCTCACATAAGCGTCAACCCCAGCAATCTCCGTGGTGTAGGTGGTGTCCGTGTGGTTAGGATTGGCTGCGCAGGCGGTCGGTGAACTCGCGTTGCTGTACTGCGGGTGATTGCAGGCAAAGCTCAATCGAAACAGCGGCACCAGCGGTAAATACGCATTGATGGGGTTCTCAGGCGTCGTGAACAACCACGCTTGCGCGCCCGCCGTCCAATACCACGGTGTGCCGGGGAAGTTCAAATAGATATTGAGCAGGTTCCCGACGGACGCATACGAGTAAGAGCCGTAACCCTGAGTGTCGCTATAGGCATAGTTGGCGGGCACATTGGGCTGGGGTTGCAGCGTGCCGTAGCGTGCGGCGCGTCCCATTTGTGGCACCGTGGTGTAGAAATAGTCTTCACGACCACTGCTGTAGAAAGAGAAGAGCGGCGTCAGCCGGTTCTGCGGATTGCCCGCCGGGATCAGCGCGTCAAGCGCCAGCCCTGCCTTGGGCATGCCGTAGCCGAATTCGTCGTTCTGTGATTGCGTCCCGTTAGGCTGACGGCTCGCGCCTCGAATATGGTTTTGAACGGTGGCTTGCGATGTGAGTGGGCTAGCTGATCGCATCACCCCAGCCAGCGCCGCGACATGGGGTGCCGCCATCGAGGTGCCGGTGCAGGTACCGAAAGCGTCACCTGTCGCCCCCTCGTCGTAACCCACGCTTGACCCGCAGTACCACGGAGTGCCGATGTAAGCAGTGTTTGCGGCGTTGTAGGTGGAAACGATACTGCGCCCCGGTGCAATTACGCCGCGGTCTCCACCCCCTTGCGTATAGTTAGAGCCACTGTTGCCGCCGAAAGTCCAGCGCGTCCAGCCTGATCCGGGACTGGCGGGAGACGCTGTTTGCGCCGCGCCGACCGCCAGGGCACCCGAGCAATTAGATGGGTAGTTTGCGCCAAGAGCGCTGTTTTGGTTGCCGCTGGAATTCACGAACAGAACATCGCGCGAAACGGCATAGGCGATTGCCGTCGCTGTCACGTCGCTTACGGGGCAGTCGGTCCCGGCGCTATTGGCGTTAGCGCTCAGGTTGATAACTTGCACGCCCCGGTCCACAAGGCCGGTGATCGCATTCGCGAACTCACTGACCCCCAAATCGGGTAGCACGCCCGAGTAAATCACAGAACAGTTGGGGCAGCCCCCGGCTACACCAAGGTTCGTTGGCGTGCCGTTGTACGAAGCCGGGAAAAAGGACGTGCTAGCAGCGCCTGAGATAATGCCGGTCACATGTCCACCGTGCGGCGCGAACGAACCACTTCCAGAACCAGCCGTGAGATACGTTAGAGAAGCGAACTGCTGGCGGACATTCAAACGCATATCTTAGTTGGCGATGGCATAATTTGGCGGCACACCGAAGTCGAACACATATGCCCCGGGCGCGTTCCAGATCGGCGCGTCGGCAATACCCACATAGGCATGCCCCGTTGTGCGACCCCATGCGCTGGCGAATTCCATCGCATGCATGCCCCACTGATATTGCGCCGCAGAGGTTGGTGATGCTGGCATGGTGTACAGCGTGTCGGTGGGTGGAGCGCTGGGCGAAAGGGCGATGTCGTTTTGCACGGTCACCACCCAATCGGTCGCTCGCAGTCGCTTCTCAGCGTTCAATGCGTCACCGACGCTGCCATATCGAATCCACGATAAATTGCTGCAGGTGCTCAGCCGGGTCGTTGTCGTCGGCGGCTAGCCGAGCCTCGTCAGACATTCGAGCATGACCAATGACGGGTCGTGCTGCCACCGCCCCTCCCAGTGCTTGAAGCAACGTGGGATCTCGCTGCGCATCGACGTTTGCAACGAAGTTGCGCTCGAAAGCAGGTCGCGTATCAAGCTCAGGTGCGGGCGCATTGCGGCTGAGCTCGGTTGCGAGCCCAGTCGAGCGCGAGTTAATACGCACCACAATTTGGTTGGTACGACCTTGGGTGTCGCGCTCGGGCGGCAGCAGCCATGCCTTGTTGGTAGGCATCGGTGCAGGAACCGGCGTTGAGGTTGCCACAACGGGCCGACGCGCAAATACGCCACCGGCGTACGGGCCATCGTTTACGCCGTCGCCCGACGCGGCAGACACGGTTCCGATCAACGCGGCAGCAAAGCTGGCGGCGATTAACGAGAACCGACGTTGACGCGGAGAGTGAGAGTGCGCGGGAGGAACAGTTTGCGAGGACATCATAGTTTTGGAGCCTTTTACTAAGCGGTAAACAATCTATGACAACATCATACTCTCATAAAATTTCAATGCAGACTTACCGGAAGCTCCAGTGTTCATTGATGAACGCAGCGGGACAGTCAAACGCAGCGGGACCGCGATTACCGCTGCTTAGAGCTCGCTGCATGATTGGGCGTCGGGCGGAGAGGCACCACGCCTAGCAAGCTACACCGCTTTCGACCGCTGATAGTTGAACGGCCCGCCGGTAAACGGCGCAAAGCCGCAGCCGAAAATGGCGCCAGCGTCGGCGAGATCGGCATCGGTCACCACGCCTTCGGCCAACGCCTTGTTCGCCTCGTTGAGCATCGGCGTGATCAGGCGTTCGGTGAGGCCTGCTGGAACAGCGGCGGCAGCGCCCTTCTGTGGCTTGCCGTTGACCCACACGTAAAAGCCCTCGCCAGTCTTCTTCCCAAGTTCTTTCGCTTCGAGTTTCGACGCCAATTTTTTCGGCGGGTTGCGCAGCGCTTCTTCGCCGCCAACGACCTGACCCACAGCGGCGCAGACATCGAGGCCCACGACGTCGGCCAGTTCAACCGGCCCCATCGGCATACCGAACTGCAGCGCGGCTTCATCGAGCGTTTCTGGCGTGATGCCTTCGTCGAGACAACGCATCGCTTCGGTCAGATACGGCACGAGGATGCGGTTCACCCAGAAGCCCGGCGCACTCTTGCAAGCAAGCGGTAGCTTGTCGATTTCATCGACGAAGGCTGTCGCTTTCTTCGCCATCTCGGGGCTGGTCTCTGCGCCGCTGATCACTTCCACCAGCATCATCTGCGCGACAGGATTGAAGAAATGAATGCCGACGAGACGCGATGGGTCTTTCAGCGCAGTGGCAATTTGTTCGAGCGGGATGCTTGACGTATTGGTGGCGAGCACGGCATCGGGCTTGGCGTTCGCTTCAAGTAGCGCGAAGACTTTTTGTTTGACAGCGAGGTTTTCAACGATGGCTTCGATGATCACATCCGCCGTCTTCGCGCCGTCACCCGTGATGTCGGGTTGCAGGCGATCCATCGCATCGCGGATGCGGCGCTCGTCGCGCAGACGCTTCTTGTACATGTCAGCCGCACGCTTGATCGCGGGCGCAATTTTCGATGCGTCGAGGTCTTGCAAGGTCACTGTGATGCCGCGCAACGCGCACCAGGCCGCGATGTCGCCGCCCATG
>JANXNO010000078.1 GCA_025354075.1 Burkholderiales bacterium
TTTGCAATCGGTGGTTGCGCGCCTGCGACTTGTGCGAATGCAGCCTGTGTCACGCAGCCGCAAAACGAGGCCACTATCAAAACGCCAACGGCGTAAAAACGGCTACGTCGCAACAACCCGCACACTCGCGCTGATCGAGCCCACATTGCCACGCAGATCTCGCCAGCGCGCGTTGAAACCGCCGCTTTGTTTGATCGCCACGACGAACGCCAGAAACGGATTCGCCGTCAACGCATTCATCGAGCGCGCGGTGAACACCGGCTGCCCTTCGAAATCAAGCGACAGCGATTCGAGCAAATTCGCCTCGATCACATCGCCCTGTACGTCGCGGCGAAAGCCGGTCTCCATCGGATGCTGAATCAATAGCCGCACCTGAAATTCTTCGCCTGCATGAACCAGCGGCGGCACGATCAGGCGCGCGTTGCGTCCGGGGATAGGCTCGTCACTCATTTGCTGATGGGCTCGCTAAAACAAAAAAGGGTGCGAAGCTGCGCCGCAGACGGTGCGCATGTACGGCAAGACGCGGGCGACAAAGCAATTTTTGCTCAAGCGAGTCCATCACGTGCCGTCAAAACAGGCGCTACCTGTGAGATGAACATTCACCGTGTGTCGCCACAACGTGCCGTCGGATAGCTGCGCAACACCGATCACCGACTGCGTTGCACCAAGCCGGATGGAGGTGGTCAATCGCGCTTGCGACAACATCGTGCCGAGTTCAATTTCCAGCGCGACCGGTCGCGGATTGAGCGGCGCAAGAATGCCCAGTCGCGCGACCCGGCGACCGGCCAGCGTGGATGGATCAACAAATAGCACCACGGGCACGGACGCACCGGTTTCGGCAATTGTCGGGATGTCCAGCGACAAACCACCGCGATCAACCTTCGCGCTGCGCACGCGCTCGTCGAGCGGTGGCAAGGCAGGCAGCGGAACAGGCATAGGCGTTGTCAGTGATGACTGGGCGGCCGCATCGAGCACGGGTGCCCACCATGGAATGGCTGCGAGTGCTGCGAGCCTTGCCAGCGTTTTACGGCGCGCAAGCGGACCACGCCGCCAATCAAACCGGGCCACCTCGCCCGGTGTACTCATCTCATCTGATGTTGCCATGAACACTCGTTTATGCCGACACACTGCGTCGGAGCCAAGACTATAGCCTGACGTTACGGCTTCTGGACGCGAGTCGTTGCAATGCGTCACGTTTGGTGAAAAAAGTATTCAGTACTTACGTTTATCTTTTGCGCCTGATGGCCGCTGCACTTGGGCTAACGCTCAATTAATTAATAAGTCGACTATCGGCATTTACTGCCTTTAGCCCAGATGCAACAGCCTCTTCTCCGAAAAGCTGTACGAAAAAAGGCATCGTTGAATCTGGCGATCCTACCCAACCACGTAGCGTGAAGCTTCAAAAATATTCCTGAACTCTGGCATGACATCAGAATATTTCGCGTCTCTCACACTGCCCACATTGTTTTTACGTTCAACCTTATTTGTCGCAGACGCAATGCGCCCGATCAACCGTACTCGCGAAAGGAGGCCGCCGTGCCCAAGCCCAGTATCGCCAAAAACGCCGCTTATCCGCAATACGCCATCATCGCCCAGCCCATGCGCATTCAGGCTCGGCAGGGCTCAACGGCGGAGCGTCGCTATTACGAAAAGAGCGCGCTGCCGCAGCCGTGGCCGAAGTCAAACGGCCCGAAAAAGCCGCGAGCCAACGCCCCCGGCATCAATCCCAACGTCAAGGAGGATCTGATATTTCACGGAGGAAAAGTGGTGCCGCAAATGGAGTTTCAGAACGTCTACCTTGGCGGCATGGCGTCCTGGTCGGCGCAGGACGTCACCTCCATCGACGCGGCGATCAAGCTCGCCATGCAGGATCGGCGGCTCAACAACGTCATGCTGCAATATTTTCCCGGCGTCGCTATGACCTGCGACATGCGCGATTCTTTCGTGCTCGACGCGCCCAAACCCGTGCGCCTCGACGAGCCGGATGTACAGGCCGTAATCGCGAGCTTGTACGACAGCGCGCTGATCAAAAAGACCGATCTCGACAGCACGATTTTTAACCTGATCCTGTCGCCCGGCACCGTGCTTAAGCTCGGTAGCTCGTCGTCGACCAACGGCCTCGGCGGCTATCACGGCTCCACGCACATCCAGCGCGGCGGCAAAACCATCACCCTGTACTACTCGGCCAACGTCTATTCCGAAGTGCAGGCGAACGGCAAAGAGAACGGCATCGCCGTGTTCGACAAATCGTGGAAGAACGTCGTCGGCACGCTCTATCACGAGATCAACGAATTCCGCACCGACCCCGATGTCAACGACGCGATTGTGAACAACAGCAACGATTTTCTCGGCTGGAATTCTCGCACCGGTCGCGAAGTCGGCGACCAACCCATCTTCGCCGCGACCCACCTGAACCAGGTGTTCAAGGAGGTCAAGGCCAGCGCCGGCAGCAAACGCATCCCGGTGCAGTTCCTGTACTCAAACGCGGTGCACGGCGCTGAAGGCCCCATCGCAAAACCTCACGCCTGAGTTGAAAGCTCAGGTCAACTTGTCAAGGAGTGCAACATGCCAGTCCGACTCAACCAACCGCTATCGAAAACCCCCAATGCCGACGAGCAAGCGATGCTTGCGCAGTTGCAAGGCAATATTCTCAAAGGCCATGGTCGCAAACACACGGCTCATGTTTTCTTGCGCTTTGACGCGGCAGAGCAGGCGGGCGCACGCGCCTTCCTGAAGAGTCTCGCGAGCAAACTCACTACCGCCAGTCTGCAATTGGCCAACTCTGCCAAATTTCGCGCGGCAAAAAAAGCGGGTAAAGCTGCGATCAGCACGCCACCGTTCATGACGTGCGTGCTGTCCGCCAGCGGATACACAGCGCTCGGAATCGCCGCACCCAACCAACCCGCTGATAACGCATTTCGCGGCGGTATGAAATCTCGCGCTCCGCTATTAAATGACCCGGCGGCGGCCACGTGGGATATTGGCTACCAAAACGAAAATCACGCCATGATCCTGATCGGCGGCGATGCCAACGCAACCACTGCCGCGAAGTCAAAGCAGATAGATGATGCACTCAAGGCGCTAGCGTCAACGATTCCCACGTCAGTCACTGTCATTGGTGTTGAACGCGGCAGAGCGTATTTCAACGGTAACGAAGACGGCATTGAGCACTTCGGCTACGTTGATGGCCGCAGTCAACCGTTGCTTCGTGAAAGCGATATCGAACGTGAAGACGCAGGCGGCGACGGCATCGTGCGTTGGAGCCCGTCGTTTCCGCTGAAGCAGGTGTTGCTGCGCGACCCGGCGAGTAACGATGCCAACGCCTTTGGATCGTACTTTGTCTACCGAAAGCTGGAGCAGAATGTGCAAGCCTTCAAAGCGGCGGAAACAACGCTGGGCGCGGAATTACAGCAACTGGCCGTAGCACAAGGGCATCTGTTTGACCCCGAGCTTGCGGGCGCGATGATCGTCGGTAGATTTGAGGACGGCACCCCGGTGTTGCTGCAAAACGCGGAAGGCATGCATCACCCGGTGCCGAACGACTTCGATTATTCAGGCGATCAGTCGGGCCTCAAGTGCCCCTTTCACGCCCATATTCGCAAGACCAATCCGCGTGGAGACACAGCGCGCATGTTCGGTGTTTCCCTTGAATCTGAACGTGAACACATCATGGCGCGACGCGGCATCACCTATGGCGCGCGCAAACAAAACAAGAAGAAGGCGTTTCTCGATCAACCGACCAAAGATGTGGGCCTGCTGTTCATGGCGTATCAGTCAAATGTCATCAATCAGTTTGAATTCACACAGGCGTCGTGGGCAAACAACACGTCGTTCGTAAATGCGAGCACTGGCATCGATCCGGTGATCGGTCAAGGCAGCGCCAGCAATAAACAAAAGCATCGTGCAGGGTGGGGCGATGTACAGGCATCAACGCAAGATTCGCGCTTTGCAGACTTTGTGACGCTCAAAGGCGGCGAATATTTCTTCGCGCCATCGCTCGCATTTTTTGCAGGTCTGTAGTTAGCGCGATTTAGCTAAAAATCACCGTCTTGTTGCCATTGAGCAAGACGCGATGCTGCGCGTGCCACTTCACCGCGCGGGCGAGTGCGGTGCATTCGAGGTCGCTGCCTGCAACGGTGAGTGCTTCGGCGCTCATCGAGTGATTCACGCGAGCGACGTCCTGCTCGATGATCGGGCCTTCATCAAGATCGGTGGTCACGTAATGAGCCGTGGCACCGATCAGTTTGACGCCCCGGTCGTACGCCTGAAAGTACGGACGCGCGCCCTTGAAGCTAGGCAAAAACGAGTGATGAATATTGATCGCACGACCTGCGAGATGCGCGCACAGTTCAGGCGAGAGCACCTGCATGTACCGCGCGAGCACGACGAGATCAATCTGCTTCTCAGAAATGATTTCGCGAATCTTCGCTTCCTGCTGCGCCTTGGTGTCGGCGGTCACGGGCAGGTGAAAAAATGGAATGTTGTAGCTCGCGGCGAGCTGGTAATAGTCAGCGTGATTGCTCACGATAGCCGGAATGTCAATCGGCAACTGGCCGCTCTTGTGACGGAACAGCAAATCGTTCAGGCAATGGCCCTGCTTTGACACCATCAACAGCGTACGCACCCGCGTCGCCATTGCGAAAAAATTCGCCTGCATTGACAGCGTATGTGCGGTGGATTCAAAGCGTTCGGCTAATGCGGCGGCGGTCTGGCCAACCTCGCTGCTTTCGAACTGAACGCGCATGAAAAAGCGGTCGCTGCCGACATCGTTGAACTGCGCCGCTTCAAGAATATTTGCGCCCTGCTCGACGAGAAAA
>JANXNO010000108.1 GCA_025354075.1 Burkholderiales bacterium
CCGTTGGTGGCGAGCACTTCAAACTGCTTTTCGCCGTCCACGTCAGCGATCTCGATGATCGATACGTCGAATGTGCCACCGCCGAGGTCATACACAGCAAATTTGCCGTCTTTTTTGACTTTGTCGATACCGAAGGCGAGCGCGGCTGCGGTCGGTTCATTAATGATGCGCTTGACTTCCAGACCTGCGATACGACCGGCATCTTTGGTGGCCTGACGTTGCGAGTCATTGAAGTAAGCGGGCACTGTGATGACGGCTTCGGTCACTTCATGGCCGAGATAATCCTCAGCTGTTTTTTTCATTTTGCGCAGAATTTCGGCGCTGACTGCAGGTGGCGACAACTTTTTGCCACGCACTTCAACCCACGCATCGCCGTTCTCGTTTTTGACGATGGCGTACGGCATCAGGCCGATGTCTTTTTGCACTTCTTTTTCTTCAAAGCGACGACCGATCAGGCGCTTGACCGCGTAGATCGTAGCTTTGGGGTTGGTCACGGCCTGACGTTTTGCAGGCGCGCCAACGGTGACTTCGCCGTCTTCCATGTACGCGACGGTGGAGGGCGTGGTGCGCGCGCCCTCTGAGTTCTCGATCACTTTGGCGACGCCGCCTTCAATCACGGCCACACAGCTATTGGTGGTGCCGAGATCGATTCCGATAATTTTGCTCATGACTTGTTTCCTTTTTTATTGATGTGGCGGTCTGTGCCGCCCAGAGATTTTTACGATGACCGATATGTTTGGGGGCTATGCGTGCGGTTCAACTGACGGCGAGCTCGAACCCGCGCCAGATTGACCTGTATCAACGTTGCCTTCGGTCGCCTCGGGCGCCTTGGCCACAGCCACCATCGCCGGACGCAACACACGATCGCCGATGGTGTAACCCTTTTGAAACACTTGCAGCACGGTGCCGGGCGTCTCCGTCGATTCAATCTGCGTCATCGCCTGGTGGAGGTTCGGGTCAAACTTCGCTTTTTCGGCCTTGACCTCTTTCACCTTGGCGCGCTCGAAGGCCGTCACCATGTTTTTGAGCGTCATGTCCACACCCATCTTCAATTGCTGGGGTGTGCTTTGCTCATCCTTGAGCACCATCTCCAGCGTGTCTTTGACCGCCAGCAGCGCAAAGGCGAAGTCGCGCGCTGCGTAATCGCGCGCAGACTGCACTTCCTGCGCGTTGCGTTTGCGGATGTTTTCCTGCTCGGCAACGGCGCGCAGATGCTGGTCTTTCAACGCGGCGATTTCGTTTTGTGCAGCGGCGAGTTTTTCTTCGTCCGAGAGCCACACAGATGCGGTGTCGAGCTCGGGTTTGTCGTGCAACGGTTGATCCGGGTTGGGGGTGTTTTGTTCGTCTGGCATGGACATAAAGTGAAAACCGGTGGTTAAGTCAATGTGTTGTCTGGTACTTCGGGGAGCTTTCCCCTATTTCAAGCAAGGGCAATGAAAAAAGTGATCAACTTTTGCGTCGGAGCGTTGTTCGAGCGGGGGCGGATGCGATTTCAGCATTCAGTCGACTATAGGCGTAAATGCGGTCGAGCCCCTTTTATAAAGGCGTTTCATTAAAAAGCTATTGCCAACAACGGACGATTTTTGTCCCGCCAACGACCCGCTAACCGTCCGCGCCCGCGTTTCAGGCCAGCATCCAGCGACTTCATCGCAAGCCCATGAAGCGCGGGTACGGGAAGCCCTAAATTCGCCGTCTGACAATTTTCCCCACGGAGATGCAGTGAAATTTCGTAAATGGCTGTTAGCGCTTACCAGCGCCTGCCTCATCGCCACGGCAGCCTTCGCGCAACTCGCGAAGCTCTACCCGGTGCGCGACTTCTTTAAAAAGCCCGATCAAACCGCCTTCCGCCTGTCGCCTGATGGCAAGACGCTGAGGCTGATGCAGCCCTATGAGTCGCGGCTGAACATCTTGGTGCAGCCGATTGACAAGATGGGCAGCAAAGACGGCCGCAAACGCCTGACCTCCGAGACGGTGCGCGCGACATCTCGAACTTTTTCTTCAAGGGCCCGCAGCATGTGCTCTACACCAAGGATTTTGGTGGTGATGAGAATTTTCACGTCATGATGGTTGACATCAGCACTGGCAAGATTCAGGAGCAGGCGCCGCACGACGGCACCCGCGCCAGCATTCTCGATTCGTTGCCAGGTGATGACAACAATATCCTCGTCGCCCACAACAAGCGCGACAAACAGGTTTTCGACGTATATCGCGTCAACATAAAAACGGGTGCGGAAACGCTCGCGGCCAAAAATCCGGGCAATTTCACCGAGTGGGTCACCGATCATGCCGGCAAGATTCGCGGCGCAATTTTGACCGACGGCGTGAACACTTCACTGTTCTACCGCGACACGGAGGGCGATGAGATCAAATCAATCGTCACCACCAATTTTCGCGAAGGCGTAGCACCGGTGGGTTGCACGGCCGACAACAAGGTGATGTTTGTCTCATCCAATCGTGGTCGCGACAAATCAGCCTTGTTTGAGTTTGACCCGAAGACAGCCAAAGGAGGCAAACTGGTCTTCGAACATCCCGAAGTGGACGTATCAACACTGGGCTGGTCGCGCGTGCGGAACACCATTACCCACACCACGGTTGACGTCGACAAATTAGAACAGGTGTTCTTCGATAAAGAGTCCGAGCGCGTCTACAAGGCAATGAGAGCCAAGTTGCCAGGCTATGAAATCAACAGACAAAGCGTGACCAAAGACGAGCAGAAGATGATCATCGCGGCCTACAACGATCGCACTTCCGGCGCACGCTATTTCTATGACGTGAAAGCCAACAAGCTTACCAAGCTGACCGAGATCAATCCGTCAATTGCCGAAGCTGACATGGCCGAGATGAAGCCGATCCAATACACCGCCCGCGATGGGCTGGAAATTCGCGGCTACCTGACCTTACCGAAGGGCGTTGCCGCGGAGAATTTGCCGGTGGAGATTCATCCTCATGGCGGCACTTGGGCACGCGACGAGTGGGGCTACAACCCCAAGGTGTAGTTCCTCGCTAATCGGGGCTTCGCCGTGCTGCAGATGAACTTTCGCGGTTCGACCGGATTTGGTCGCAAGTTCCTGGAAGCGTCGTTCAAGCAATGGGCCTTGCCATGCAGGACGACATTACCGACGGCGCGCAGTGGCTGGTCAAGGAAGGCATCGTCGACCCGAAACGCATCGCGATTTAGGGAGCAAGCTATGGCGGCTACGCCACGCTGGCCGGCATCTCCAAGACGCCCGATTTCTATGCGGCAGCGGTCGATTACGTTGGCGTGTCAAACATGTTCACCTTCATGAAATTGATCCCGCCGTACTGGAAACCTATGCTCGAAATGATCGGTGAGAGGGTGTGAGACCCTGAGAAAGGCATGGCGCAACTCACGGCCACGTCACCCGCGCTCACTGCCGACCGAATCAAAACCCCGTTTTTTATTGCCCAGGGCGCAAAGGAACCGCGCGTTGTCAAAGCCGAGAGCGACCAGATGGTTGAAGCGCTCAAAAAAGTGGCGTCGAAGTGGACTACTTGGTTAAGGACAACGAAGGCCACGGCTTCCGTAACCAGGAAAACCAGTTTGAGTTTTATGGCGCAATGGAGAAATTTTTAGCCAAGCATATGCAGAAGGGCTAGACGAAGCGGGCACGACACACGGGACGAGGCTATGGCCTCGGCCCGCGCTGGATCGATTCCAGCCGCACGATACCGTGGCCTTCTGCGGTCTTCTTCGGCGCGACCTTCCAGGCGTGGCCGTAGATCACTTCGACGCTGATTCGAATCGGGCCATCGGACTTTCGTGCACTATCGAGCGCTGATTCAATCGCCCGCAACTTGCGTGGCGTAAGCAACCCACGCGGACGCGTCTGCATCGAATTCACCGCGCCCTGCGCCTTGATGTCGCGCCAGAAGGCTGCGGCAGTTGCGTACTCCAGCGTGATGACTTCCATGTCCATCACCGGGTCGGCGAATCCTGCATGAATAAGCATGTCGCCGACGTCGTGCAAATCGGTTAAGCGCTGCACGCGCTCATCAGCCTCTTCACCCGCTTTGGTCAGCGCGCGGCGCAGTTCGATCAACGTGTCCGGCCCCGGTGCGGTGAACATGATCACGCCGCCGATTTTGAGCACGCGATTCCACTCGGCGAACAACGCGGGTAAATCGCTTGCCCATTGCAATGCGAAGTTGCTCCACAACACGTCGGCATGCTCGCGTGGCAATGGCAACGCGCTCATGTCGCTGACCAGACCGCGAATACGCGAGCGTTTGCCCAGCCCCGTCAACCGTGCGAGCAGGCCGCTTGCAGACGGCACTGCTTGCGCAACCATCGCCGGCGAATGATCAATCGCCACCACCACCGCCTCCGGGAAACGCGCTGAAAGTGCCGCCGTATGCGTTCCCGGCCCACAGCCCACGTCGAGAATCGTCGCGGGCGCGATGCGCATCACATCAAATCGTTCGAGCAAACGATTGCCCACTTCGCGCTGCACAACCGCTGCGTCGCCATAGCTCTGCGCCGCGCGTTCAAAACGACGGCGCAGCTGCCGTATGTCGAGTGGGTTGGGCGCGCTCATTGGCGACGCGATGTGAGTGACGGCATGGGAAAATCGGGTGAACCAATGACTAGCGGGAATCGAAATTCTATTGCGCATGTTCAAAGCTGACGCTTCAGCCACGCTCACGTCCAGCGTGAAGCGCGTGCGTGATCGCGCTTTACCGCAAAGTTGCTTCTTCTGCGCTGACACCGGCGACGAGACAGTGTGTGCGCCCTGCGCAGCCGATTTGCCACACCTTGCCCGGCACGTTTGTCCGCGCTGCCAGCTTGATGCCGCCAATGGTGAGGTCTGCGGGCGCTGTTTGAAGAAGCCACCTGTTTGGGGGCAGCTGGTGGCGCTTTGGCGATATGAGTTTCCACTGGATACAGCGCTGGTTTCGGCGAAGTACCATCATTCGTTTGCGATCTATCGCTGGGCCGCAACGCAACGAACTGCGTGGCCGTTTGCCAGAGACGCGACGCTTATTCCGGTGCCTCTAGCCGAGCTGCGGCTGCAATCTCGCGGCTACAACCAGGCGCAGTTAATTGCGGAGGAAATGGCGAAACGCTTCGATCTGAGTGTTGATACAGACGCCGTTATCCGCATTCGCGAGACCGATATTCAGCAACGACTGAACTGGACTGAGCGGCGGCAAAACGTGCGGGGCGCGTTCTGTGCAACGCGTTCATTCGCGGGCGAATCGATAGTGTTGATCGATGATGTGCTGACCACCGGAGCCACACTCAATTCGCTCGCACGGGCGCTGTTGGATGCTGGGGCAATGCGCGTTGATGCATTCGTGCTGGCGCGCGTTTTGCCAATCCGCAGACGTGATCGCGTCGTTAAATTTGGGCAGGCGCGCGCTTGAGTAAGTTGAAATGATTCACGTCGTGCTGGTCGAACCAGAAATCCCGCCGAATACCGGCAACGTTATCCGGCTGTGCGCCAACACGGGGGCCACGCTGCACCTCGTTCGCCCGCTGGGTTTTCCGCTCGACGACGCGCGAATGCGCCGCGCAGGGCTCGACTATCACGAGTACGCGACGATGCTGGTGCATGACGATTGGGCCGCGTGCAAAGCCGCGCTCCTGGGGCGTCGAATGTTTGCAGTGGAGACGTGCGGCGTGCGATCACCGCATGCAACAGCGCTCGCGCCCGGCGACGTATTCGTATTTGGCTCAGAGACGAAAGGTCTGTCATCTGAGGTACTCGCCGACTTCGACGCCGACCATCAACTGCGTCTGCCGATGCAACCCGCGATCAGGAGTTTGAATCTGTCAAATTCGGTCGCAGTGACGGTGTATGAGGCGTGGCGGCAGCTGGGTTTCCCCGGGGCGGCACCGTGAGTCAGTGCCGCACGACGCGCGCCAACGCTGCAGAAGTAGGGTGGGGCTATGACCTTTGATTCGTTGACATTCGCACTGTTCCTCGCGATAGTTTTTCCGCTCTATGCATGGCTTGGCTCATGGCCTGCCCGCAAGAACGTGTTGCTGGTGGCGAGCTGTGTGTTTTACGGCTCGTGGAACCCGTTTTTTCTGCTGCTGCTCGCGTTCACGACTGGCTTCGACTGGTGGGCGGCGCAGCGCATTTATGCGGCATCGAGCATGCGTACGAGACGGGTGTGGTTCTGGGCGTCCATCATCGCCAGTTTGAGCTTGCTCGGCTATTTCAAGTACGCACAGTTCTTTGCCAACTCGGCGATTGAATGGCTCGCGCTTGTCGGCGTAACCTACAAGCCGATTGATCTGGGTATCGTCCTGCCGTTGGGGATTTCGTTCTACACGTTCGAGTCGATTTCGTACATTGCCGACGTCTACAAAAGACGAATCGAACCCACCAAAAGCTTGCGTGATTACGGACTGTTCATGACATTCTTTCCGCATTTGGTGGCGGGGCCGATCATGCGCTTCGGCGATTTCAACGCACAAACAATCACGCCGCGCGTGGTCACCGCTGACGCCACTGCGCTGGGGGCGTACATGCTCATTGCCGGTCTTTTTTTGAAGATCGTGGGGGCAGATCACGTGTTCGCGCCGATCTCGGACATCGTTTTTGCGCCCGACTACAAAGCCGGATTTATCGCCGCGTGGGCCGGCGCATTTGCCTTTTCGATGCAGGTGTACTGCGATTTCGCAGGCTATTCTCTGGCGGCTCTGGGCATCGCAAAAATGTTCGGTTTTCATCTGCCCGCCAACTTTGAATCACCGTTTGCGTCGGTCGGCATCGCCGAGCTCTGGACGCGCTGGCACATCTCGTTATCGAACTGGCTGCGTGATTACGTCTTCAATCCGCTGGGGCACTATCGCAAGGGCCGTTTCCGCGGCTATCTGAACGTGATGATCACGTTCACGGCCTGCGGTTTCTGGCATGGGGCGGCATGGCATTTTGTCGTGTGGGGCGCGATGCACGGTGCGTTTTTAGTCAGCGAACGACTGCTCAAAGACAGCATTGGTGACTGGAAGATTTGGGATGCGAAACCGGTGCGCTGGTTGCTGGCGTTACTCACGTTTGCGTTGTTCTCGTTGGCGGTCGTGTTCTTCCGGACGTCGACCTTGACGCTGGCATGGGAGCGCGTGATCGCGATGTTCGGCGTGGCGATTAAAGACGCGGCAAGCCTTGCGTGGAATGGCGACAGCAAAGTGTTTGTGACCGGCCTAGTAATCGGGCTCGCAGTGCAGGCGTGGCTCAAACCCCGTAAAGGATGGGAGTGGTTGCCCGCCATCGCGTGGCCCTGGCGCGTGGCGCTACTGTCCTTGATGTCGCTCGCCATTGTGTTGTCGCCTGGCAGGACCAATGCCTTCATTTACTTTCAGTTTTAGGAGCGCGCGATGACAAATTCACGCTGGCTACTGACCTGGACGCTCGCCACGGCAATCACGGTGGGCGGTTGGCTTGCGTTTGAAACTTACTGGCGCGGACAAAGCTATGCGCCGACCGTGATGGACAGCTTTGATTTGTGGTCGCAGCATCGTGCTCGTGCCGTCAAGTCGGCACCGCCGCTGCGCCTTGCAATGCTGGGGGCTTCGCGCATTCAATACGGTTTGTCGCCGGCGGTGTTTCGCGACGAAACGCATACGCTGGGGCTCAACGTTGATCCGATCATGCTTGCGGTCAACGGCCACTATCCTTTGGCTGCGTTGCGTGATTTGTCGGAGGATGATCAGTTCGCTGGCATCGCGCTGGTGGGCATCGATGCGCGTGGCATGGATCGCAACGTGTGGGAGATGCAGGCTGCGCACATTCAGCGATATCGTCACGACTGGAGCCCGTCGCGCGAGGTGCACCGGCGGCTGCTGTCGCGTGTGCAGGCCTATGCTATCGCGGCTCGGCCCGACTTCGCGCTGGTCACACTGATCAAGCGCTACCTCAACAGCCAGGGGTCACCGTATAAAGAGTACGTTACGTTTGAACGTGATCGATCCGGCGGCACCGACTATCGCAAGAGTGACATCGCAGCGATTCACACTGCGCGTGTTGCTGATCTTCGCAACTATTACTCAATGCACACACCGCCCACGCCTGAAGCGTGGCTTGCCGATATGCGCGAGGTGGTGCGTTGGGTCGAAAAAATCAACGCACGCGGCGGCAAAGTTGTGTTCTATCGGGAGCCGGTTTCAGGCGAGCACATCGAGCTGGACGAGGCAAATTTTCCGCGCGCGACGTACTGGGACAAACTGCTTCCGATCATGCCCGCGCTGATGATTGACTTTCGCGACTATCCCGAGCTCAACATCGCCACGCCAGACACCTCGCATATCGACATCAAGGATATTGATCGCCACACGCGCGCGCTGGTACAAGTTCTGAAGCGAAAACGCGTGCTTTGACGACGCGCGTAAACATCTTCAATGGCGTAACGACTTAGCGGTGCGATCTATATTTTGAAGGGGCTAGCGGCCGATAAGTAAATAAGTCGACTTGCAATAAAAACTACGCGGAGCCTTAGGTAAATAGGGGCTTTTTCGACAAAGCTATTGCCGTATAACCTGACTAGCGGAAGTCGAATTGCGCGGGAATAAGGGCAACGTCCTCGCGCGCTGCCGACGCCACAGCCGCCTCAGCGGACGCCAGTAAAAATTGCCCATCGTGCACCACGAGGGTCACGTCATTTGCATGATCTGCTGCTCCAGCAATATTCGACGTCATCGCAGCCAGTGGCAAATTTGCAAGCCGTCTCGGACACATCCACGCGTGCGCAAACGCCTTGCCCGCCGCGCGTGCGCGGAACCCCGTTTCAATGGTAGCGGCGACGTCGTCCGGTGACGCGAACGAGGTATCCACGACCAGATCGTAGTTGCGGTAGTCACGCAGCTCGATGCCGTAAAGCGTGCGGTAGCGCACCGCCTCCAATCTCGTGCGGGAGCGATTGTTTTCCAGCGCCTCGGTGAGCGAGCCGTGAAATTCATCACTGCGCGACGCCTCGAATACCCGTTCCGCGCCAACCGCAGGATCGACCGAGAGGAACACCTTGTAGGCGTCCGGAATGAAATGCCACGCCAGTCGTGAATCAACAATGATGTGATCGCTGGTTTGACCCAGCATTTTGGTGTGCGAATCAATCTTGTCGTCGACGCTGCGATCCTCTGCAGACCACTCGTTCAACTGCAATGTCGTCAGCCCCATGCTTGCAGCGATTTCGCGCTGAATGCCACCCGCAGAAATGAGCTGGTAGCCCAATGTCTCTTTGAGAATGCGCGCGACTGACGACTTGCCGCCGCCGATGTCGCCTGAGAGCGTGACGATGTCTTTCACGGAGTTGTTATTAATCTGGAAGCACCAATTCTAGGGGAAGCGTTCGCCATCAAACGCAACTAACGCGCGATGTCATTTGCCAATACAGAATCGACTGAAAATTTCGCCGAGCAAATCGTCCGCAGTGAATTCACCGGTGATTGCGCCCAGTGATTCGTGAGCGAGTCGAAGCTCTTCAGCAAACAACTCCAGCGCGACGTAGTCAAGGTGAGCGAATGCAGCATCGAGATGCGAAAGCGCAGCGCGCAACGCCGTTACATGACGCTCACGCGCCATGAAGCCACCCTCTTCGCGATAATTGAAACCAACGCTTGCGGTGATGGCTTCAATGAGTAGTTCGACACCGTCGCCGGTCTTCGCGGACAACCACACGCCGCGATCATCGGCATGAGCCTCATGCGCTGCCACATCGATCTTGTTGCGCACCACGATGCGTGGCAAATTCACGGGTAATTCTGCGAGCAAGCGATCCGGCACAGTTGCGTCCGTGTCGACCAAAACGAGCGCTAAATCGGCGTCGGCGATGGCAGCGCGAGTGCGTTCAATACCGATGATTTCAATGGGATCGGCGGTCTCGCGCAAGCCGGCGGTATCAACAATCTCTGCCGGCAATCCTTTCAGGCTCACGCGACTGCGCACGGTGTCTCGCGTGGTGCCCGCAATGGGCGTCACAATAGCAATTTCATCGCCCGCCAATGCATTGAGCAGACTTGATTTTCCGACGTTCGGCTCGCCTGCGAGCACGATGCGGATGCCATCGTGCAGCAATTGCCCGCGACCAGCCTCTGCGAGCACATGTTCAAGCGCAGTGCGCGCATCCGACAGTTGATCGCGCGCACGTTCAGACTCCAGAAATTCAACGTCCTCTTCCGGAAAATCAAGCGTGGCTTCAACGAACATTCGCAAGCGAATCAGCCTGTCCTGTAGCGTTCTGATGCGGGCCGAAAATTCGCCAGTGAGCGAGCGTACGGCAGCGCGTGCCGCGCTCTCGGTAGCGGCATCGATCACGTCGGCAACGGCCTCCGCCTGCGCCAGATCCATCTTGCCATTGAGATACGCGCGTCGCGTGAATTCGCCGGGCTCGGCGTGACGGGCACCGAGTTCGATGCAGCGGCGTACCAACGTCTGCAACACCATTGGTGAACCGTGCGTATGCAGTTCAAGCACGTCCTCACCGGTAAACGAGGCGGGTGACGCGAAATAAAGAGCGATGCCGTCGTCGATGACGTGATCAACACCGTCGAGAAACCGGGTGTGAAGTGCCAGGCGCGGTGTCAGCGTTCGACGACACAACGTGTAGCCGAAGTCAGCGAGCGATTTGCCTGAAACACGCACCATACCAACTCCACCGCGACCGGGCGGTGTGGCGATGGCGACGATGGTGTCAGTCATGGGCGCAATTGCAGGAAAGGCCGTAGCGGCCGATCCTACAACAGATGATCAGCGCTTCAGCGCCGTAACAACCGCCGCCTGTTCGCGCTCAAGCATCTTGTTGATGTTCCACTGCTGCGCAATTTGCAACAGGTTCGACACCGTCCAGTACAGCACCAGGCCAGCCGGGAAGAAGATGAACATGACAGCAAACGCAACTGGCATGTACTGCAACACTTTTTGCTGCATCGGGTCCATTCCCGGCGCGGGCGGCTGCAACTTCGACTGCGCGAACGCCGTGATTGCGTAGAGCACTGGCAACACGAAGTACGGGTCAGCAGCCGACAAATCCTTGATCCAGCCAATCCACGGTGCATGGCGCAGCTCGACGGCGGCACTTAGCACCCAGTACAGCGAAATGAACACGGGAATCTGCACCACCACGGGCAAGCAGCCACCGAGCGGATTGATTTTTTCTTTCTTGTACAGCGCCATCATCTCGGTGTTGAGCTTGACGCGATCATCGGCGTAACGCGTCTGAATTTCTTTTAGTTTCGGGCCGACCAGCTTCATCTTGCCCATGCTGCGGCCAGCCGCTGCGTTCAGCGGATAGAACACGGCCTTGATCAGGATGGTGAGCAGAATAATCGCCCAACCCCAATTGCCCACCAGATTGTGGAACCACTTGAGCAACCAGAACATGGGCTCCGCGATGACGCTGAACATGCCGTAATCCACGACGCGATCCAGCCCCGGTGCCGCGGCCTTGAGCAAGTCTTGCTCCTGCGGCCCCATGTACAGGGGAATCGTCACTTTTGCCGTTGCACCGGGGGCGATTTCACCTACCGGCGTTTTCAGGCCAGAGAGATAGGCGTCGCCCGTCGCCTTGGTCATGTAGAACTCGCGTGGCATGCCAGCTTTGGGCAACCAGGCGTCGACGAAGTAGTGCTCCACCATACCAACCCAGCCGTCGGTCAGACGCTCAGTGGTAATGCCAGGTTTGCCCTTTTCGATGTCTTTGAAGTCGACTTTTTGATATTTTTTCGCCTCGGTATAGAGCACCGGGCCGTGAAAAGCACCTGCGCCCATCGGGTTACTCATGCCGGTAGCGACGCTGTCACGTTGCAGCTGAAAATACGCCGTCGGCGCTA
Organism: Burkholderiales bacterium; assembly: GCA_025354075.1. Classification (GTDB taxonomy): domain Bacteria; phylum Pseudomonadota; class Gammaproteobacteria; order Burkholderiales; family Casimicrobiaceae; genus Casimicrobium. The sequence goes on from JANXNO010000108.1 coordinate 11,792, forward strand.
TGGTCGCGCTGCTACCGTTGGTGATCTCTTGCGTCACGTCAACCACGTAGCTACCGCGCTTGAACGTGTAGACGAGATCATCTTTGCCACCGCTGGCAATCGGTGTCGACAGGCGCACTTCAAGCGTGTCTGCGGTGCCCATATCGAGATTGCCCGAAACCTTCGTATACAGCGAGAAGTGATTCGGCATCCCCGCACCGAGCAATCCCGTCTGCGCGACGTGCACGCGCGTCTGGTCTTTCAGCAGCACGTGATAGGGCTTGGTCTTGTCCGTCGTGTCGCCGTGCAGCTTCAAGGCAACGTCTTCAATCGCGCCGCCCAGCGTATTGATGCGGAAGTCCGCAAGATCGGTCTTGATGGTCAGCAACTCGCCGCCAGTTGCTGGTGCAGAAGCGGGTGCCGTCGGTTCGCCATTGTTAGCCGCGGAAGGCGCGGAACCGGCGGACGCGGTCGGCACCGACGACGGTGAAGCTCCGGGTGGAACGTCGCCCTTTCTATCCGCCGGTGTCGCGATAGGCGCTACGGGCTTGGGGGGTGCAGGCGGCGCATTTTCCTTCTGCCATGCCTGAAACAGGAACACGCCAGACATGGAGAAAATGACGAACAGAATGAGGCGCTGGAAGTCCATTGTGGGCTTTCAGTTAAGGGTTATGAGAGGCGGGCTGCGCGGTACCCACGGTCGGGGGGACGGCAGCGTTGGACGGGTTCAGTTTCTTTTCCGGCACGGGATCGTAGCCGCCCGCATGCCAAGGATGACATTTGGCCAGCCGCATTGCGCCCATCGCACTGCCACGCAAAACACCATAAACGCCTATGGCTTCAGCGGTGTATTCGGAGCAACTCGGGAAAAAGCGGCAGCGCGGCCCGAGCATCGGGCGAATGCCGTATTGATAGGCCTTGATCAGGCCTAGCGCGGCGACTTCGCCGACGTTGCGCTTGTTTGCCGTCATACCATCACCGAAGGCACAACACGCGGTGGTTGCGGCTGCGAAGTCTGCGCGGCAACAGCCGATTTTGCAACGTAGCGATCAAGTGTGGCCGTCCATTCAGCTATGACTGCTGCAACATCTTTGGTCGTTATGGAAAGACTCAAGCGCACCACATATTGCGACGGTTGCAATGCGTTCTGACGAAGGCGAAATTGTTCGCGGATTCGGCGTTTGACCGCATTACGCAACACGGCGGTCCGGGCATTGCGCTTGCCGATCATCAGCCCAAGCTGTGGGCGCGCAGGCTGCTCGACTTGTGTTGACGGCACGAGCCCGCTGCCAGGCTCGACCGAACGGCGATACACCCACAAAAAGCGCCCGCGCTGGGCGCGTGTCTTCAGTGCCCGAGCGAAGTCGTCGGACTCAAGCACCCTGGCAGCACGCGGAAAAGAGGCTCCCGCGAGCATGGTGAGCACGGTGGGCGCAGCAGACGCGACGGGCGCGACGACGTTCTCTAGGCTTTAAGCCGAGAGAACCGCGCGGCCTTTAGAGCGGCGCGCTGCGATCACGCGGCGACCGCCTTTGGTAGCCATACGGGCACGAAAGCCGTGGTTACGTTTGCGGCGAATAACGGAGGGCTGGAATGTACGTTTCATGATCTCTTCAACTCTGTGTGTGCGCTGGTTTTGCCCGAGGGCCACCTTCGCGATGAAGGCTTGAAGCAGCTGGGAATGATGTCCGACTGTCTTAGAGCCGCAAAGCCCTGTGATGACAAAGCCGCACGCATTTACGTGCAGTTTTTGCGGAAAAGCCTTGCATTATAGCTTTTGGGGCGCTTTTTCAAAGCGCCTTGTCCACCCCAACCGTAATCCCAGCGTCAAAGCCGTACCCGCCAGCACAATCGCCCCGCCCAGTGCCATCGGCAAAGTCACCGTTTCGCCCAGAAAAATAGCGCCCCACGCTAGGGCAAACACTGGAATCAGGAAGGTCACAGTGGACGCTTTTTGCCCGCCCAATCGCGCGATGAGCCGAAAATAAAGGATCAGCGCGAAAGCAGTCGCTAACACGGCGAGCAGAATTGCAGCAATCCACGCCTTTGCCGACGGCATCGTCTCTGGCCAAAAGGCAATGGCGAACGGCAGCACAATCAGCGCGCCTGCCGTTTGGCTTCCAGTGGCCACGCCCATCGGCGACACCGCCGAAAGCTTCCTTTTTGTGTAGTGGGTCGAAAACCCGTACGCCAGTGTCGCAATCAAGCCCGCCGCGATAGCCAATCCAGACCCGCCCGGCTTGAAATCGACCTTGCCAAACGTCAACGCGACCATACCGACCACGCCAAGCGCGAGGCCCGCCCATTGCCATCGACTCAGCTTGGCGTTGAGCCAAAACAAGCCGACCACCGCTGCCCAAAGCGGCGTGGTGGCATTGATCAGCGCGGTGAATCCTGCCGTCAGCGAGGTCGCGGCGTAGGCGAGCAGGGTGAACGGAATCACCGCGTTGACGATGCCCACGACGGTCAACTCACGAGCATGGCTGAGCATCTGCGTCTTGCCTTCGCGCAGCAACACCAGCGGCAACAGGCACAGCACCGCGATGCCCGAACGCAGTCCGATTAGCGCGAACGGCCCAAACTCCGGCACGCCGACCCGCAGAAACAGGAATGACGCACCCCAGATCGCGGACAGCAGTACAAAGTCGATGACATCTCGGCGGCTCAAAGAATACCTTCCAGTTTCAACAAAAACTCTTTGTTGTACAACCCGCCCGCGTAGCCGGTGAGCGAGCCATTCGCGCCGATCACGCGATGACAGGGCACGATGATGCCGATGGGATTTTTGCCGTTGGCCGCACCAATGGCGCGCACGGCTGACGGCTGTCCGACGATTTGTGCCTGTTGCCCGTAAGACCGCTTTTCACCATAGGGAATCTTGGTCAGCGCGATCCATGCACGCTTTTGAAAGTCGGTGCCTTGCGGCGCGAGCGGCATGGTGAACACGCGCAATTTGCCGAGGAAATAGGCGTCGAGTTCGCGCTTTGTTTGTGTGAGCACTGGCAGCCGTTCATTACGCACCCAATCATCGTGCATCGCGGGGACATACTTGCCAGCGGTCATATGCAGCGCGGTCAACGCCTCCCCGTTCGATAGCAGCAGCAACTCGCCGGTCGGTGAATCGTGTAGCTGGTAATAAGTCGTCATATCGGTTTCTCCAGTTTTCTCCACGTGTGCAACACGGCGTAGCTGCGCCAGGGCCGCCACGCTTCGGCCATCGCATCCGCTTCGCGCTGCCCTCTTGCTGTGTTCGGCAAATTCATCGCGTTCAACAACGCCACATCCTGCGGCGGCCATGCGTCGGGCCACGCCAGCGCCCGCATCGCGATGTAATGCGCGGTCCACGGGCCGATGCCTTTGATCGCACGCAATGCCGCGATGGCCTGCATCGGCTCAGTGCCGCCGTTCAGCACGAGCGCCTTTGAGGTGACCGCCTGCGCAATCGCAATCATCGCTTCCGCCCGCGCGCCCACGATGCCCAGCCGACCAATATCGTCTCGCGTCAATTGCGCCACACGCGAAGGCAGCGGGAACGCTCGTGTCAATTCAGAAAACGGCGTCACCACCGGCTCACCAAACGCATCCACAAAGCGTGTCGCCAAGGTGCGCGCCGCCTTCACCGTCACTTGCTGCCCGAGAATCGCCCGCAGCGCCAACTCAAAGCCATCAAACGCGCCCGGCAACCGCAACCCGTTCGCGCCCTCGGCTAACTCGCCTAGCGCAGCCGCTATTTCCTGCGGATCAGCCGCCACATCGAACACCTGCTTTGTGCGCGACAACACCGATTGCGTCGCCTGCGCGAGCGCCGCCGTGAATCGCAATTGCAGCGCATTTCGTTTGGGTAGATGACTCACTTCAAGCCAGCCCGCTGTCGGCGTTACGCCCTCCACACGAATCACACGCCGATAAATTCCCTCCGCAATCGTCTCCACACCCGGCACCGCGCGCATCTCAAAGAACGCGAGCACACGTTGCCAGTCGTAAGGCGGGCGATACGGCAACACAAACGTCAGTG
>JANXNO010000145.1 GCA_025354075.1 Burkholderiales bacterium
GCTTCTCGGGGCCAATCAACGGGGACCCGTCGAGCCGATATTTGATCGCTGCGCGATGATGCAGCCGAATGACAGATTGACCGTGACAAACACGTGCTGAATTAGGAGGCTACTCGCGCGTACGCGGGGCAGTCGCTTGCCAGCGGACACGAGTATTCCGCTTCCGTCTCAAACCAATCGCGTGAATCGCAAATACCGCTTCCGCGATTCAAGTCTGCTGTGGGTACAACGCTACGCCTGTACATACGCCCTTTATAGATGCCGCAGAACTGGTAGGAGGCGTTAGGTAACAGTTGCGCGTAAAGATAGTCAAAGATAGCTTTCTGCAATCCGAACACTGCAACAGCCAAATTAGTGACCAGCGAAACAATATCGGGAACGACATGCGCAGTCGCAGCATTTCCGAGGCTGGGGTTCATGTAGGCGACTAGTTCCGTCTGTTTGTCCAAATGGCAACTACCTAGACCACCGTGAGTAAAGGCCGTTCGAAGGCGTCGCAGCTCGGGGAACCAGTCGTCATTTGCAGCGGCCAGCACAACACGAACATACTCAGGAAATTCTGACCCATAGCTACCGGACTTAGCTCTGGAAAACAGTCGGCTTGTCGAATTCTGTTGTACACCACGGCAATTGGGAAACATCCAGAATAAAGAGTATCGAATTCCATCAAGTATCGAATACAACTCGCAAACCATCACTTCGATTACAGCCGCAAATTCGCTTGAACGCGCGCCAGGTGTGTACCCGTTCAACTCAAGCTGCTGAATGTCCTCAATGAGCGTGGGTTGAATTCTGTTTGCTAATGACGCCAAAATCTCGTACTTACGAGAGTGGTCAATGCACGACTTGATTGCTCCATGAACACTTTTGCTGCTTAAAAACGGCGGCCCAACGAACTTTATGAAGCGCATTGCAGGCAGCCACGCGTCAGGCGCGAACTGAAGCAAGAAACGGTCGTGACCAGCTGATGGCAAGGGAGTCTCAAATGAATGTCGGTTGACGTAATTTTGCTGCAAAAAGTTTCTGACGTAGCCATCTTGGCCCGGCTTCTCACATTCCTGTTCTCTTGATCTTCATCGCGAAGCGATCAAATATCGGTTCGACAGATCCCCGTTGATTGGCCCCGAGAAGCGCGAGAAAAAAGCGATCAGAACGAAAAACTGTCTGAGCGATAGCGAGTTTTTTTCGTTCCGCTTTTTTTTGAGCATCGCAGGATCAGGACAATCGTCGGGGTCGCCTTTTCTTTGGTTACTTGCTTTTGGCGAAGCAAAAGAAAGTGACTGC
>JANXNO010000013.1 GCA_025354075.1 Burkholderiales bacterium
TCAAGGTGCATCCGGTGCAGTATTTGCTGATCGGCGCGGCGCTGGCAGTGTTCTTTTTGTTGCTGCTGAGTGTGTCCGAGCACCTGCCGTTTGCAACCGCCTATCTGCTCGCCGCGCTTGGCTGCACCGCGCTGATCGCGGTGTATGCGAAGAGCGTGCTCGGTGGCTGGCGCGGCGCATTGCCAGTCTCGGGTGGTTGCGCCACGCTCTACGGCGTGCTGTATCTGGTGTTGCAGTCAGAGCAGCACGCGCTGCTGGCCGGGTCGCTGTTGATTTTTGCCGTGCTGGCGGTGGTGATGTTGTCGACGCGGCATATCCGCTGGGGGTCGGTGTCGGCGGACGAGCGCAGTCATGTGCAATAGCGATGATCGCAACCTGCGGGCGGCGTGGCGATTGATGAAATCAGACGTTGAATGGTAATACAGCTTTGTCGCTAAAAGCCCATTCCATCTGGGCCTAATGCTGAAAATAGCATCTTATCGACTTAAGTCATAAATGCGCGCTATGCTTAGCTTGACTGAGCATTCGCGCCACAAGCTGATACGTCCAAAAGCGCGGGATCAGCCGAGAAAACGCTCGCTGGCAAATGAGACGGACAGCGCGTCCGGGCCGAGCTCGAGGCAACCGGTCATGCTCATGCTGGAGGTGATCAATTCAACGCTGCGGCGTTTGCACTCGGCGTTCAACAGCTCGAACCCGGGCAGGGTGAACAACGACTCCAGATCGCCCGCATAACTCACGCACACGGTGGGGGTGGCCAGGCCCAGCTCGACGTGGGCCGCGGCGAGTCCTAGCGCTTCGTCACAGGCGCGGGGCTGGCCGCGTGCGCGCAGCAGTGGATAAATTTCACCGGCACCGGCATACAGCACCGATGAGATGCCAAGCATGCGGCCGACGGCGGCCTTCCAGGTCGGGAGCGCGCCACCCTCTTTACGCTGCGCGGCCTGGCTCAAATAGCGCAAGTCGCCGGGCACGATCAACGTGTGCACTTTGTCGCGAATGAGTTTCAGCGCGGGTGCAATTTGCGCCGCAGCGACGCCACGGTCCCGCAGCTGCACAGCGTGGGCGAGCAACACAGCCACACCGGTCAGTCCGGTCTGCGAATCGATCACCCAGGCGTTCAGGGCACCACGCCCCGCCATGGAGCGGCGCACTTTGTTGTGAATCAGCACCAGCGACTGCATGGCCGCCAGCGAGCTCAGGTGAACTTTGCTGCGCGACGCCGCGAAGGTCAACTGCATCACGTAGTCCACGGCGGGCGTCATCCACGATTGCAGATGGTCTCGGATTTGCACCGGTGACAACGGCTCGGCGCGCAGCTGCGGCACCGGCTTGGCGCGAAGCCGCAACGCGAATTCGCCACCTTGCGTCTCGTCGCGATAGTCGCGCGTTTTAACCTCGCCCTGATACACGTCAATCGGCACCACGGCGATGCTGTGGTTATGCAGCCAGGCGGTGGGCATGTCGCATCCGGCATCGACCACCAACAGCAGGCGCGCCGCTTCTTCGGCAATTTTTGCTGATCTTGACGTCGCTGCTGCACGTCGCGTAGCTGCGGCATGGTCGCGCACGTAGGCCAGCGCAGCGCTGGTTGGAATGTCTAGTGCGGAGTAACCTTCGTCGGTGTAGCGGGTTTGATACACGAGCTGTTTCGGCGCGGACGCAATGGTCAAAATCAGTACACAGTGTAATGTGAATTTTATCGGTCGTGGGGCTGCCGATCTGCAAATATTTTGCTGACAGCGCCGGTGGCCGCGAATTACAGAGTCGTGTTAGCGCGAATCACGACACACGTGGATTTACGCCTGACGCATCAGCGTTGATTTGCCGAACAAGCTCTCGATCAGATCCACGGCGAGCACGGCGGTGCGATTTTTTTCATCGAGCGCCGGGTTGAGTTCCATCACGTCGAGCGAGCAGAGGCGACCGGTGTCCGCGATCATCTCCATGCACAGCTGCGCCTCGCGGTAAGTGGGGCCGCCGGGCACTGTGGTGCCCACGCCGGGCGCAATCGCGGGGTCGAGAAAATCCACATCGAAACTTACGTGCAAATGCGTGTTTTCATCGACGCCGTGCAACGCTTGCTGCATCACCGTGCGCATGCCCAGCTCGTCAATCGAGCGCATGTCGAACACCTCAAGTCCTTGCTCATGTACAAAGCGCTTTTCGGCTTCGTCAACACTGCGAATGCCGATCTGAATGATCTCGTTATTTTTGAGCGCCGGGGCCGGATCAGCGAGGTTCACCAGTGCGCCCGCACCGAAGCCGAACAAGGTGGCCACCGGCATGCCGTGAATGTTGCCGGAGGGTGTGATTTCGCTGGTGTTGAAGTCGGCATGCGCGTCAAGCCACAACACCCGCAACTGCTTTTTCTGGCGACGGCAATGTGCGGCAATTGCGGTGATCGAGCCAATCGCCAGGCAATGATCGCCACCGAGCAACATGGGAAATTCGCCCGCATTCAAAGAATGTGTCACGGCATCGCGCACCGCAGTGTTCCAGGCCAGCGTCTCCGGCAAATGACGATAGCCATCGCTCGGTGGCAACCAGGGATTCGGCGGCCCGCTCAGGTTGCCCTCGTCAACCACGTTGAGTCCGCGCGCAGTGAGCGCCTCGGCCAACCCGGCCACCCGCATCGCCTCTGGCCCCATCGATGCCCCGCGCGAACCCGCGCCAATGTCAGTCGGTGCGCCGATCAGGCGAATAGTTGCGTGAGATTTCATGCTGGGGATTGTAGGGTGGCGATGGGGTGTGCATTCTTTGATTGCGCGAGGTTAAACATGCTTCGATGGCGCGACGACACGCTCAAATTCGCCTTTAAACAGATGGCCATCGTCATAGTGGGCGGGCAAATGCAGTTTCAAGAAATTTCAACAGGACAACGCAGTGATTTAAAACCTTGGCACAAAGCTCGCCGTCACGCTTCTGCTTCTGGCATTGACAGTGGGTATGGCGCAAGCCGCCTCCCCGATCAAAATCTCTGGCACGATGGTAGTGGGCGGCAACGTTTACGCCATCAGACTCGCCATCGCGCCCGGCACCACCAAACGCGCTATTTTCATCGCGGATCGAGAGACGAACGGTGCCAGTGAGTTGT
>JANXNO010000014.1 GCA_025354075.1 Burkholderiales bacterium
CCGGCTTCACGCGCTCTACGAGCGCCTTAAACGCTGGCATGTCGAAGACTGCCATGTCTGAGAGCACCTTGCGGTCGATTTCACAAAGCGCTTTTTTCATTGCGCCCATGAAGGTCGAGTACTTCATGCCGCACTCGCGGCTTGCTGCGTTGATACGCGCAATCCACAGGGCACGGAAATCGCGTTTCTTGTTGCGGCGATCGCGATAGGCGTATTGCCCAGCGCGCATCACTGCCTGTTTGGCAACGCGATATACATTGTTACGACGACCGCGGTAGCCTTTGGCTAACGCGATGATTTTCTTGTGACGGGCACGGGCTGTGACGCCACGTTTTACGCGAGGCATTTTTCAGTCCTCCCTATGCGTAAGGCATCATCTGACGAGCGGATTTCTCATCAGACGGATGGAGGGTCAACGTGCCGCGCAGTTGACGTTTGTTCTTCGTCGTGCGCTTGGTCAGGATGTGTCGCTTGGTAGCGTGAGCGCGCTTGATGCTGCCACTCCCGCGGACTTTGAGACGCTTTGACGCGCTCTTTTTGGTCTTCATCTTAGGCATGGGCCTATTTCCTTCTAAAACTACTCGTCAGGCGCTACAGCAACTACGCTGCAATCTTGGGTGCCTGAGCGGGCAGGGTGACCGCATTGACCACCGGAGCGGGCTTTGCGGTCGCAGCAACAGCCGGGGCTGATGCTGGTTTTGCTGGTGCCGCGCTTTTCTCGCCCGCCACCTGTTTCTTTTTACCGGCCAGCATCATCACCATGAGCCTGCCTTCCAAACGTGGAAACTGCTCAACCACGCAGGTTTCGGCTGTTTCTGCACGTATCCGTTCGAGCTGCCGAATGCCGAACTCTTGATGCGCCATCTCGCGACCACGGAAGCGAAGGGTCACCTTCACTTTGTCGCCTTCGGCAATAAACTCATTGAGCTTACGCATCTTGATCTGATAGTCGTTTTCGTCGGTTTGCGGTCGCAGCTTGATCTCTTTGATCTCAATCTGCTTCTGCTTGCCTTTTGACTCTTGCAGGCGCTTGGCTTCCTGAAACTTGAATTTGCCGTAGTCCATGATTCGGCATACGGGTGGCTGCGCTGTAGGCGCAATTTCCACCAGGTCAAGTTCCGCGTCCTCGGCCATCTGCATCGCTTCACGCAATGATTTGATGCCCGCCTGCTCACCGTCTTTGTCTATCAGTCGAACCTCGAGACCGGTGATCTCTCGATTGATTCGCGTTTCTTTATCGGCTATGTGAACACTCCAGTTTAATTCGTGATGTGGGCTCCGGGTCGGTTTTGCCCGACCGCTAGGGCTATGAATTCCGCAATGGGCATGACACCCAAATCCAAATTGCCCCTGCCGCGTACTGCGACGTTGCCCGATTCAGCTTCTTTTGCACCGACCACAGCGATGTAGGGGAGCTTTTGCATGCTTAACTCACGGATTTTATAGGATATTTTGTCTGGCCTCAAGTCCGGCTCAGCACGGAGCCCTGCGGCCTTGCACCGATTTACAACGTGTTGCGCGTATTCCGACTGATCCGACGTGATCGAAGCCACCGCCAATTGGCGCGGCGCGAGCCACAAAGG
>JANXNO010000187.1 GCA_025354075.1 Burkholderiales bacterium
AGTAAATGACCCCGCCCCCAGCACGCCCCACCCGCGCCGCGCGCGAAGCGCTTGACCTGCAAACCGCACGCATCGATATCGAAAAGGAATTCGGCGAGCAAGGCTTTCGTAACGGCATCAATTACGTCACCGACAAGCGCATTCAGATCACATCGGCGCAGATGGACGAAGAACGCGTCTGGCATCTGGTTGCCGCAGTCAAAGGCACGCAATCCGAACCGTACACGACGACCGTCGAGATGGAATTTTTTGAATTCGGTATCGACATCTTCGCAGCGGAATGCACCTGCCCGGTTCGCCTGAATTGCAAACATGCAGCGGGTCTCGCGTACCTGTGGACCACGATGCAACCGCAAAAAAGCGGCACGCTGACCGGCGTCACCGCCGAGTCTGTCGGCGAGCATTTCGCGAGCGTAGATGTACCCGAGTTGACGGCAAGCAGCAGCGCTCCGAACGTCGCCAACACGGTCCGTACAGGCCTTGCTGCGGACTTGTCGCTATGGCTTCGCGCGGGCTTCGATCAGACGCCACCTCCGGAACGCTCAGACGCCTCGGATAGCAAAGCAGCGACGGAATTCGTCGCTTATCTGCTCACTGAGCGCGGCGAAATTACCATCGCGAAAGCAAGACGACTGAAGGGCGGCGAGACCAAGCTGAACGTACAGGCCGCGTCGCTAAGCTGGATTAATCACGGACACGCCGCACCGAGCTATGTGTCGGGCGAAGACGAGCCGATTTTGCGCATGCTCGCCGCCACCATTCGCATGCAATCCACACGACCGATTTTGCAGTTAAACGGCGCCACTGGCGCGCAGTTGTTGCGCATGGCGCTCGCCACCAAGCGACTGTGGATGGCACCCGCTGGATTCACCGACACCGAGGCGCGAACGCGCGCACTGAAATCGGCCGACGTACCGATGCTCGGCGAACCGTTGACGCTCGCTGAAGCTGAGCCAATGACCCTTTCCTGGGAGAGCGTTGACACGCCTCTCGGCGAGCGCATTGGCCTGCGTGCGCGCGCAGCCGAACAGGTTGACGCGTCGCCGCTGCCAATCATTGCGCTTGATCCGGCGCTCGTGATCGACACTGCGGCCAATGCTTTGCGTCCGATGCAAACAGATGTGAGCGCATCAACGCTCGCGCGACTCGTTGCGCTTCCACCATTGAAAGCGGATGACGCGAGCGCATGGGCTTTCGTCGCTGATGCGTTGCGCGATCTGCCTGACTTTGCAGCGATACCGCGTTGCCCGACGGTGGTTGATGTTGAAGCACCGCTGCCGATTCCGTCGCCGGTGCTGCGCTTCGCTTTGATAGAGTTTGACGTGTCGGTGGGCTGGGGTCGCAATTCGAGTTTGCAGGGCCGCGTGTTCCCTGCCGTGCAATTGCTGTTTCGCTATCCTGAAGGTGCGGACGGCAAACTGCTCGCGTATCAACGCAATGGACTGGAGCACGCGGTCGAGCAGGAGCGCGTGGGCCGTGACGTGATTTCGCAGCGGCTGCGCAATGTGCGCGTCGAATCGCGCTGGGAGATGCGCATGCCGCGTCTGCTCTATCCAGCGGATCGTGTCGAGCCGTCGCTGGCGTACGCGCGCGACATCAAATCGCTGCGCGAATCGCTGTGGGGCTTGCCTGATCACGACTGGTCGGGTCGCGGGCCGACGGTGCTGGCGGACGCGCAGATGGCGGGCTTTGAACTTGAGATTGAAGCGGGCTTTCCGATCTCGATGGAAGACATTCCCGAGCCCTCATTGGAGCTGGCACCCGGCACCGAAGTCGGCTGGTTTCGTTTGTCGTTAGGCGTGGATGTTGACGGCAAACGCGTCGACTTGGCACCCGCGCTGGCTAAGCTAATCGCGGCGCAAAAAGACCCCGAGCAGTGGCTCGCCGCGCTACCGACGGTTCAACATGTATTGCTATCCGTGCCTGTGCCGGATCGCGTGCATGCGGCGCAAGTGGTGCGCATTACGGGCGAGCGCGTCGCCGCGATTTTGAAGCCGGTATTCGAGTGGTTTCAGGGTGGTTCGGTGAGCGAGATGAGTGGACTGCAAGCCGCGCTGCTGCCTGATTTACCAAACGATACCGTGCTGTATCTGGGGCGCGATCATCCCGCGTGGCTCGCGATGCGCGACAAGTTGCGCGGCGGGGCAGAGCTGGTGCCAGTGAACGCAGCTGCGGGCTTCGACGCTACGCTGCGTCCCTATCAAAACCACGGCCTCGCATGGCTCGCGCATTTGTATGAACTGGGCATGGGTGGCGTGTTGGCCGACGATATGGGCCTCGGCAAAACGGTGCAAACGCTGGCGCACTTGCATCGGCTTCACAGCGTTGATGCGCCGGGCAAACCCAGCCTGATCATCGCGCCAACATCGGTGTTAAGCAACTGGCAACGGGAGGCTGAGCGCTTCGCACCAACACTAAAAATCTATCGCCACCACGGCAGCGAACGTTCGTCGAATGCAAAAACATTTGCCAATGCCGACGTGGTTTTAACGAGTTACCCGCTATTGCAACGCGACGAAAAAATGCTGTCTGACGTTGAGTGGAACGTGGTCGTTTTCGACGAAGCGCAAACGCTAAAAAACGCAAAAGCAAAAACGTATGTCTCCGCGCAATCGCTGAAAGCGCAGCAACGCATCGCGCTCACAGGCACACCGATGGAGAACCACCTTGGTGAATTGTGGGCGATCTACAACGTGCTGATTCCTGGGCTGCTCGGCAATCTTGAAGGCTTCAACAGCATCTTCCGGCATCCGATTGAGCAACGCGCCGACAGCGAGCAGATGAAAAAACTGAAGGCCAGAATTCGCGCCTTCATCCTGCGTCGTGGTCGCGATCAGGTGTTGAACGAATTGCCGCCGAAGACCGAGTACACGCGCTGGATCGAGCTTGAGACGGTGCAGGCCGACATGTACGAATCGCTGCGTACGGCGATCCACGAAGACATTCGCAAAGTGATCGACAAGAAGGGCTTGAACAACAGCACGATTCACATTCTTGACGCGTTGTTGAAACTAAGGCAGGTGTGCTGCGACCCAAGACTAGTCAAGCTTCCGGGCGCGGCCGCACGCGCGATGGGCGCAGGAAGTGCCAAGCTCGACTGGCTCAGCACACACGTCCCTGAGCTGATGGAAGAAGGCCGCAAAGTCCTAATTTTTTCGCAGTTCACCAGCATGCTCGCGCTGATCGCCGACATGCTGAACGAGCAGAAAATCGAGTTCGCACTGTTGACCGGCGACACGCTGGATCGCGATACGCCCATCGAACAATTTCAATCAGGCAAAGTGTCGGTCTTCCTGTTGAGTTTGAAGGCTGGCGGCGTAGGCTTAAACCTCACCGCAGCAGACACGGTAATCCACTACGACCCGTGGTGGAACCCCGCAGTAGAAGCGCAAGCCACCGCCCGCGCGCATCGCATGGGGCAAGATAAACCGGTCATCGTGACCAAGCTAGTCGCCAAAGGCACGCTGGAAGAACGCATGCTAACCATGCTGGCGCGCAAGCGGGATTTGGCTTCAGCGTTGTTGGATGGGGAAGGGAATGCGTTGACTGGGTTGACGGTGGCGGATGTGGATGCACTCTTGGCACCTATCTCGTCGCTGCAGTGATCTGCCACGCCGCCGAACGGCGGCGTTGTACCCTCTCCCCGTGCGGGAGAGGGTTAGGGTGAGGGGGCAGGTTGAACGGAGTTGTCCAGTTGCCGCGATCCCCTAAACGAACGAGCTGAGCTAGGATTGATTTGTGGCGTGTTGAAACCCAACCCAATGGACGCGGTTTCTGTCTCCGACGACAGGAAGCGGTCAAACCCAACCCCCACGCCGAACCGACGTGCCCCTATGCAGCGCTGGTTGCGATACATTCACGACCAAGATAATTCTGTGAATTTCGAATGAGGCAGCGGGGCTAGACCTCTCATTCTTAATCGGTACGGGGGGCAGCTTGGCATCACCATCTACGTTCGCAGGCGCGTTGTCAGACGCATGCACAGTACGGGTATGCGATGCGGCTACAGCAGCGGCGCACGTTTCCGGTTACGTGGAGCGACTTTCGCTGCACATTGATGACTACATTCAGGCGGTTCTCGATTTTCCGGAAGTTAGGTGTCGTGAGTTTCTGGAGCTGAAGCAGTTCGCTGACCTCAAAGCTTCGACATCGCTACTGGAGGTGCCCACGGAGGGAAGAATGCTTGATCAATTTTTTCCAAGCTCGCGCATTGATCGCGTAGATTTTTTGAAGCTGTCGATCGCTGGTTATGCCGAAGGCGTGATCGTGTCGGACTGGAGCCTCTATGGCATTGCGACCGACACATATGACGGTGTGTTGTCGGTGGTACCGATTCATCACGCGAACACTTTGGAAAAGAATCACTATTTGCAAGGTGCATTTCGGGTGTTGAGGCCTGGCGGCGTGCTGGCCTTCGCCGAGGTGGAAGCCGGATCGTCTGTTGAGCACTTTCTTGATGAATTTATTGACCAACACACGGTGACTGGACATCGCGGCGAATACCCCGACGCGCACTTTTGCGAGGCGATACGTCGGGAAGGTTTCGCCGAGGTATCAAGCGAGGTGCGCGATTGTCCGTGGGTATTTGAATCAGAGGCGTTGCTCTGCGCCTACGCCACACAATTGTTCGCGCTCAAACCCATGGCAACTGACAGACTGCTGTCGGCAATGAATGCTGCGCTCGGTCTGAAGCAGATCGACGGAACGTTGCATCTCACCTGGCCGCTACGATTTTTCCGTGGCGTGAAGCCGCTGGTCGTGTGAGACCACTGCCATATTTGTATCGGTTCACCCACTGCGACATTGGGCGCGCGAGATGAACATCGCCAAAGCAATTCGGTCGACCCTAAGCGGGTGCGCCGTGCGACTCGTTTGCCTGTTGCCCGAAGGCAGTAACGTGCGTGCGAAGACGGAATTCGCGTATCACTGGTTATGCTTTGTCTATCGACATCATCGTCTCCCAGGGCGCCGCGATTCAGGTTTCAATGCATTTTTGTTTTCTATCAAAACGGACGGAACGCTCGCGAATCCGCTACGACGGCGGATAACAGACAAAGAATTCGGCAAGCAATACGTCGACGCAACGGTCGGCGGCGGCTGGACGGTCGACACCCTTGCTGTCTTAAAAACACCGGACGAGGTATCTGATTTTTCAGCGGTGGCATTTCCTTTGGTTGTCAAACCAACCCATTCTTCGGGGCGCGTTTTGGTTGTGCATTCGGAACACGAGTACCGCCTGATGACGGCCAGACTGCACCGCTGGCTGACACATGATTATTTTCTGCAAACGATGGAGCACAACTACGTCGGACTTGAAAAAAAGATCATCGTCGAACCGTATCTGAATGCATCGCTTTCGCTGGAGGGCTCGATTCATTGTCGTGCCGGTCGGGTGAAAATAATTTCCATGATTGATCGATTCGATACGACCAAACGACGCACGTCATTGAATCGTCAATGGCAACCTTTGCACGTCGCGCTGGGGCAACCGTACTCGCAGCTTGAAATTGAACGTCCTGTTTTTCTTGATGCCCTAATAGAAAAGACTGAGGCGATCAGCAGCGCATTCAGTTATCTGCGCGTTGATTTCTATGCGTCTGCTGATCGCTTTGTATTTGGCGAGTTGACCAATTTGCCTGGCGGCGGATTGGCCAGATTTAGCTCGAAAGATGGTGAACGTCGATTCTCACATACGTTCTTTGGTTAATGCACAAACGTGATGCATCACCCGGGCGAATATCGGTGCTGGCGCTCATCACTGATGCATACGGATCACACGGTGGCATCGCGCAGTTCAATCAGGATTTGTGCACTGCTACCGCGCTGAGTTCCCGCGTATCGAAGCTGACAATAGTTGCTCGATCTGGCGAGAAGCCGTCGTCAGGCGATTTGCCAGAAACAGTGAAGTACTCTGTAGCGACACGCTTCGGCAAACTCGGGTTTCTGGTGCGCGCGCTAGTTGCGGCGATTCATTTACGACCGACAATTATCGTGATCGGTCATATCAATTTTTGCTTTGTCGGTGCGCTGATTGCACGGCTGGTCGGCAGTAGAACCATCCTGATTGTGTATGGCGGCGAGGCGTGGCGTGCGCGCCAGTCATCGTCAGTGAACCGCAGCATTTCGCGCGTAGATTGTGTCGCCAGTATCAGTCAGTTGACAATGAGCAGGCTCGGCGGGTGGGCTCATGTTGACGCGCATCGACAGTACCTGTTGCCCTGTTGTGTTGATCTCGGCAAGTTCACGCCGGGGCCGCAGAATAAAGCATTAGTCGACGCCCTTCGCCTGGCCGGAAAACGTGTGATCATGACAATGGGACGACTTGCAACTGAAGAGCAAGCCAAGGGGTTTGATGAGGTCATCGCGCAAATCCCACGACTCATTAACGCGATACCCAACCTGGTTTATGTCATTTGTGGCAAAGGCTCGGATGCCCGTCGATTACGCGACAAGGCAGCGGCACTGGGCGTAAGCGATCAAGTGATATTCACAGGCTTTGTCCCTGAAAATCAGAAGGCCGATTTTTACCGCCTCGCCGATGCGTACGTCATGCCGAGTCGAGGCGAAGGCTTCGGCATCGTGATTCTCGAAGCGCTGGCCTGCGGTGTGCCGGTTTTAGGCAGCTCAATTGATGGCACGTCGGAGGCGCTGATGGGTGGAAATCTCGGCCTGTGCGTTGATCCGCGCAATGCGGACGCGCTCTATGCCGGCATACGGGAGACGCTGGCGAAAGGCCGCTCGACGGAACAACCCGCCGGGCTGTCCTACTTCAGCGTTGACGCGTTCAATGCACGCGTCAACGCGATGTTTGAGCAGGCAATGCGCTGATCACGCCAGCGCTGGCGTCCGGCTCTCCAACGCCCGCTCGTCTATCGGCAGATGAATCAAGCCAGCAAAAATACCCAACCCAATCGTCAGCATCCACACCGTGTTGTAGTTGCCGGTCGCGTCGTAAATCTTGCCACCTAACCATGCGCCTAAAAAGCTGCCGATCTGGTGCGAGAAGAACACGATGCCGCCGAGCATGCCGAGGTAGCGCACGCCATACACCTGCGCGATGATTGCGTTGGTAGGCGGTACGGTGGACAGCCACAAAAATCCGATGGCAGCAGCGAAGGCGTAGACGCTCCATTCGCTGAGTGGCATCAGTAGGAACGCGCCGATCACGACCGAGCGCATGAAGTAGATGAACGAGAGCACGTAGCGCTTTTGAATCTTGCCAGCGAGCACGCCTGCGAGGTAGGTGCCGAAGCAGTTGAACAGGCCGATCAGCGCGAGCGCACTGACGCCTACGCGTGCGGGTACGCCGTGGTCTAGCAGGTACGGCGTCAAGTGCGCGCCGATGAAGACAACCTGAAATCCGCAGACAAAATAGCCGAGCGTGAGCAACGTGTAACTGCGGTCGCCGAACGCAGTGCGCAGTGCTTCGCTGGCCGTGGCTTGACGCGCATTGCTCGCCGCGATTGGGAGCTTGCCCTCTTCACCCAGTTTGGCGAAATACCAGCCGAGCGGTGCGATGGTTGCAGTGATGATCGCGAGGCCTACAAGCGAGAACGCCCAGCCCTGACTGCTGATGAAATACTGGCCGACCGGGATCATCAGGAACTGGCCGAACGAGCCTGCTGCGGCGCTGATGCCGAACGCCCAGCCACGACGATCCGGCGGCACCATTTTGCCGAGCACGCTGTAGGCGACCGAGTACGTGGTGCAGGCAATCGCGACGCCCATGAGCAGGCCGCCGGAGATAGCGAGCGTGAAGGTGTTGCTGAGGAACGCCGTCCACGTAAGACCCAACGCGTAGAGCACCGCGCCAAGAATCAGAACGCGTTTGGCACCGTATCTGTCGGCGATGTAGCCGACGAATGGTTGCGCTGCGCCCCAGACCAGATTTTGCAGCGCGATGGCCAGCGAGAACACCTCGCGGCCCCATTTCATTTCGGCCGAAATCGGCTGCAGAAACAGGCCGGAGAACGCGTTGCGCGTGCCCATCGCGATGCCCAGGATGATGGCGACGGCAAACAGCGCGCGGAACATGCGTTGTCGGGGCTGGAGAGGTGTCATGCGGAAGCTGCGCGCGGTGACGGCGCAGCGGGGAACGAATCAGGCTTGAATGCTAGCGACGCGGATGGGGCTGAGCTTGAGTAATCCTCATTCTGAGGGCAACTTGCGGCAACAGCTTTTTAATTAAACGACCATTAAACCAAGGCTCGCTAGTACTTATGGATGGATATCGACTATTAGGCAAAATCAGCTTTACGCCCATATTTAACAACGCTTTCAGGTAAAAGCTGTTTACCCGCTAACCCGCTGCGGAGACCAGGTTGTTCTGCACCGCATAGCGCACCAAATCGACGACTGATCGCGCGCCGAGGCGCTTTTGCACGGTGACTTTGTGGGTACTGACGGTCTTTACACTGAGATGCAAATCTTTGGCGATATCGGTGACCGATTCGCCGCGCACCAGTCGCACAAAAATATCGTATTGGCGAAGCGACAGCAGCGTGTGGGGCGCGCCCGCAGCGCTGGCAGAACGCTTTTGGACGGGCCGCTCCATCACTTGATGAATAGTCGCCAGGATTTCTGTGGGGCGCGCGTCCTTAGCCAGGTACGCCGACGCTCCGAGCGCAATGGAGCGATCTTTGTGCGACACCGGGTCGTAAGCCGAAAAAACGACGATGCGCAGGTCAGGCGACTCGTCCC
This sequence comes from Burkholderiales bacterium, assembly GCA_025354075.1. Lineage (GTDB taxonomy): Bacteria > Pseudomonadota > Gammaproteobacteria > Burkholderiales > Casimicrobiaceae > Casimicrobium. The sequence goes on from JANXNO010000187.1 coordinate 8,701, forward strand.
GTATCTGGCGCAGCAGCGAAAGGCCAGCGCGTCCTGGCATCGCGAGATCAAGCACCAGAACGTCGATACCACCTTTGCGGATAAGCTCAACGTCCTGTTGCCCGTCTTCTGCCTCGCCAATCAGCCGGATACCGGGATCCGCGGACAAAATCCCGCAAACGCCTGCTCGCACAATAGGATGATCGTCCGCCACGGCGACCCGTACAGCGCGGGAGTCAAAAAGCACATTCATATATCTTCCGATTGTCTCGCAGCGGCACCGATTTATCCGCTAAAAAGCGCCATTGGGCTTGATTCTCAGAACTATCTGTCGCCGATTTCATGCAAAACCCAGTGTCGCTTACGATGCTACGCCGCCTTCGGTCGGCACGTTGCGCGACAGCCACGATGTCAGCTCAGCAGCCGTCGCAGCGGCGATTGCATTGATGCTCGCCACAGCCGTGTCATTCGGCTGCTCGGAAACCTGACGCGCGACCCCAGCGAGCGCGATGGCACCCACCGCCAACGAGGCGCCCGCCATACCGTGTGCTGCCGCTTGCGTTTCTGTGCGCGCTCCTGCGGCCCAATGGTCTTGAATCTGCGCCACGTGCGCGGGCAGACCTGCAACGAAGCGCTCCACCAAGCGGTGCAAAAACGGTTGTGGCGCGCGTTTTTCGAGCACCGCCAGCGAATTGAGCGTGATTTCGTCGAGCAGCTCGCTCGGGGTCAACGGCTCGGGTGCGCGGGAAATGAGCTCACTGACTGCACCACGCAATGCGGTGTCAATGCTGAACACCGTGGCGGGCTTGGTCAAAAAGCCACGCATGCCGGCAGCCGCACAAAGCGCCCGATCAGCGTCGCTGACACTCGCGGTCAGTGCAATGATCGTGGGATGAGCAACGCGTTGCGTGTTTTCAAGCAGGATGCGACGCGTCGCCTCAATACCTCCGATGCGGGGCAAATTGAGATCCATTAAAACCACCTCAAATCGTTGCTCCCGGCAGGCCTGGATCGCCGCCTCACCATCCGCCACAGCGAGCACGCGATGACCCAACTGTTCGAGCATGATGCTCAGCAGCTCTCGGTTGACGTCGTTGTCCTCTACGACCATAACGTGTAGCGAGCGCATCGCCAGAGGTTGCACTGACGCGGTCGCCAGCGGCGCAGTGGCTGACGGCAGCGGCGTTTGCGCCATGATCGAAAAAGTCGTTTGTGTTCCCTTGCCCGGCTCGCTCGCCATTGCGATTTCTCCGCCGAGCGCACGCACCAGCATCGAACAAATCACCAACCCCAGTCCACTTCCCACCGGTGGCTCGCCGCTCTTGGATCCGCCTTGCTGGAACGGTTGAAACAGTCGCTGCTGCGTGCTGATGTCGATACCAGACCCCGTGTCGGTAACGCTGAAATTCAAGCGCAGCGGATCGCCCGCGCGCTCCGCCGGATCGGCTCGAACCTGCACGCGCACCTCGCCGCTGGCCGTAAACTTCAGCGCGTTACCCACCAGATTAATCAACACTTGGCGCAGCATGCCCTGGTCAGTGTGGAGGACGGTCGGCACGCTGCAATCTATGTCCACCACGAGCGCCACCGCCGGCCGCGGCAGTGCCGCGCGCGAAACGCGTAACGCCTCATCAACGCATTCGGTGAGTACGAACGAATGCAGCGTCGGGGTGACCACGCCTGACTCCAATCGTGAATATGAAAGCACGCCATCAATCAGCGTCAGCAACGATTTACTCGCCGCGTCGAGGGTTTCAATTTCGTCGGCACGCTCACCGGGGCGACCGCGCGCAGACAACAAATGACTGGCACCCACCACAGCCTGCAACGGTGTGCGCAGTTCATGACTAAGGATGGCGAGGAATCTCGCTTTGTCTTCTGCCGCCTTTTGCGCAGCCTGCGAAGCTTGTCGCAGTTCACGTTCAAGGCGCTCCCGTCTCAAATCTCCTCCGTCAGAGTCAGATTTTGTTCGCCCAACTGAGTCGTTCGTCGCTCCGCACGCTCTTCCAGTGTTGTGTTGAGCATCGCAAACTGGTCGTTCTGACTACGGATCGTCTCCACCGACTGGGTGAGCCTCGCCACCATTTCACCGAACGCCTGCGCGAGCACGCCCGTCTCAGCGAGCGACGTGACCGGCATGCGCGTGGGCAATTGATCAGCGGATATATGCCGTGTCACCGCCACCAGCTCGTCAACGTCGCGTGTCACCCGGCGCAACACCCATAAGCCCAGCACCAGCGCAGCGGCAAGCGCCGCGAGAATCACAAAGAACATACTGACGGCGCTTTTGACTACCGGGGCGGTAAAGTCACTGCGCGGCACGGCCACCACAATATCCCAATCGATTCCATCCACGCCCCCCACTCTACGCGAGGCGACGTCAACCTGCTCGCCCGTTGAGGTGATCATCGCGATATTTGGCGAACTATTCGCGATGCGCCCTTGGCTGCGCCACCACTGCGCGGCCGCGCGAACCAGCTCTGAGGGACTATCCCGCGCAGCGACCCGTTTCTGAACGCCCGCCTCAGTACGAAACGGCTCATCCGGCGTCGAACTGGCAACCAGCAGGCCATCGCGATCCACAATAAAAGCGACGCCGTTGGCGCTCACGGCAACGCCTTTCATGAACGTGCTGAGCTCAGCAAGCTCGACATCGGCCGCGAGGACGCCAAACAGGGAGCCAGTGGCTGTAGTCACCGGCTGTGCCGCTGTCGTCACCAGTGCACCTGATGCAAACGAGACATAGCCGGGTGTCCATGTCAACCGCTGCGCCGACTTGGCCTGCACGTACCACGGTCGATCACGGGCATCATAAACACGGGTCTCGGTCTCAAGCAAACGGGTACGGTCACCTGGCGTGCGTGATGCATAGATCTTGCGCGGCACCCCACCGCCGTGCTGCAGACGAACAGTCGCCGCAGCGCGAGCGCCAGGCCGCACGCGATCAACCCCTACAAAACTGCCGTCCGCACGGCCAAAAAACAGGTAAGCCGTCGTGCGCGTCGCTGCCGTCAATTCGAACAATTTTCGCTCCAGACGCTCGCTGTCTGCAAACAGCTCAACGGACGCATTCTGGCTGTCCTCAACGTTGGGAAACGTGGCCCGCATAGTGACGGCAGCTTCTTCGAGCTGATGCACCGCAGCTTGGCCGACCCGCGCGGAAATGTCGTCCATCAGCTGGCGCGAAAGCACGTCGACTGCTTTTAAGCCCGCATACAGCGACGAGCCCGCGATAATCACGGCCGGCACCACAATCAACAGCACAAATGGCACGGTCAGCAACGTCCGCAAGCGAAGCGTGCGGGGCGCCATAACAGCAGTAGGGGACGTCGGCAGGGAGGTGTCGCTCATGCGAGAGAGAGGCTGGTGTAGCCAATGGTTTTACCATCCCACGCGTTCGGGCTGCGTCGGGCGCTACGCCCGCGCAAAAACCGGTTACGCCACACTGTCAACTCAGCGCCACTGAATTTCTGCAGGCAATCGCCGCGTGCGTTCAAGCCATGCTGACACGTCCGGCGTCAGCTGGCACCGGGCAGAAGCGTTCCGCTAGCTTTCGAAAAAATCCTTCAACTTGTCGAAGAATCCCTTTTGTTTCGGGCTTTGCTTCGCCGCGTGTTTCTCACGGATTTCTTCGAATTCGCGCAGCAGCTCTTTCTGACGTGAATTCAGATTGACCGGCGTTTCGATCTGAACGTGGCAGAACAAATCTCCGGTTACGCTGCCGCGCACGGGCCTGATCCCTTTGTTTTTAAGGCGGAACACCTGTCCGGACTGGGTCTCGGATGGAATCTTGAGCAGCGCCTTGCCTTCCAGTGTCGGGATTTCCAGCTCACCGCCTAGTGCCGCCGTTGAAAACGAGATCGGCATTTCGCAATGCAGGTCAGCTGCGTCGCGCTGGAAAACAGCATGCGGCTTAAGCTGCACGACGACGTACAAATCGCCCGCCGGGCCGCCATTGGTACCTGCTTCACCTTCGCCCGCCAAACGAATCCGGTCATCGGTATCCACGCCCGGCGGTATCTTGACTTCCAGCGTTTTCGATTTTTTGTTGACGCCCGCACCGTTGCAAGCCTTGCAAGGGTGTTTGACGATCTTGCCTGCGCCGCGACATTGCGGACAGGTTTGCTGTACCGAGAAAAAACCCTGCGACACGCGCACCGCGCCCGCGCCCTTGCAGGTCGGGCAGGTTTCAGGATCGTGCCCTTTTTCAGCGCCCGTGCCGTGGCAAACCTCGCAGGTTTCCGTGGTCGGGATGCGCAGCTTGGTGGTGGAGCCGCGCGCGGCTTCCTCTAGCGTGATTTCAAGGTTATAGCGCAGATCGGAGCCCCGGAATGGCGAATCGGCACGCTGCTGCCGCCCTCGCCCACCGCCGAAAATTTCGCCGAAGATATCGCCAAACGCGTCGCCAAAGTTGCCACCTGCGAAACCGCCCGCGCCCGCTGCTTGCGGATCGACGCCAGCATGGCCATGCTGGTCGTAGGCCGCGCGCTTTTTGGGGTCGGAAAGGATTTCATAGGCGGCGTTGGCCTCCTTAAAATTTTCTTCGGACGATTTGTCTCCCGGATTACGATCCGGGTGATATTTCATCGCCAGCTTGCGATAAGCCTTCTTGATCTCGTCCTCAGACGCGGATTTTTCTACCCCGAGGACACCGTAAAGTTCTTTTTTTGCCATGCTTGTGCTGTGTGGCCCGCACGAATTCCTTCGCGAGGGCTCCATACCTAATTAACCATTGAGTTAGCGGGGGATTTGGGCGCGATTCCGCCGTTTTCAAGTCGGCTATTTTGTCAGCTTGGGCCGCTCTGCCGGAGTGGTTTCACCCCGACCCACCTTGACTGGCGCGCAACCGGTCGGGGTGGAACCCCAGCTACACGGTATCCGCTGCGCGAAATTGAAAGCTCACCCCATCAAACTCGGCTGGCAACCGCTCCCAACGCGACCGCATCGACGTGATCACCGATTCAGCGAGTCCATGAACATGGGGCCACGCCCCTTGGCATTCAACAAAGCACATTGAACGGCCTGCAAGCCGCGCGGCACCAACAACCGCAGCCATTTCCCAAAGGCGCACATGCGTATTTGCCACCACCACATGCCTGCCCGCCTGCAGCGCGGCCAACGTGTCGCGCGCAACTACTGCATGCGCATCAGCCACACGCGATGCGTCGAATCGATAGGCGCCGTTTTTTACGAAATGTTGATCAGCTTCAAGATGCACAAAGCCATGGTGTGCAGCCAGGAGCGCCGCCAGCGTGCTCTTGCCACTGCCCGGAATTCCGCGCAACACCACGCAATCGAACGCTGCAAACCGCTCAATTTTTGAAAGATCGTCGTTGCTATCTGATTTCATTTATCCCGCCGCCACCGCTTTCTATACGCAATCTTTACACCCTGCCGCACGCCCTATGCACTGAATTTACACCGGGAAACCTACGATTCTCTCCATCGAAAAGTCCCTTGAAAGAAACGTATGGACATTCTCTATGTAGCGCTCATTGTCGCGTTTGCCGCGCTCACGCTGGGCCTCGTGCGCTTGGGCGAGAGCCTTCGCGACGCCGGAGCACGCAAATGATCTGGCTTTATTTTGTGACCTCCATTGTGGTGGCAGGACTGCTGGTTTATCTGCTTTACGCACTGTTGCGTCCGGAGGACTTTTAAATGACTAACCAGGCTCTTCTCCTCCTCGCGGCATTTCTGGCGCTGTTGTTTGTTTTGTCCTGGCCGCTGGGATGGCTT
>JANXNO010000231.1 GCA_025354075.1 Burkholderiales bacterium
AGATGCGCATGCCGGTCAGAATGGTGGGCGCAGCGGCGGGCAGGATCACCTTGAGCGCTTTGCGTAACGGCTTCACCTCAAGCGTGCTGGCGACGTTCAACCACTCGCGTTTCACCGACGACACGCCGAACGCGGTGTTGATCAACATCGGCCATACCGAGCAAATGAAGATGACGAAAATGCCGCTGACTGATGAGTCCTTAATCGTGTACAGCGCCAATGGCATCCATGCGAGCGGAGAGATGGGTTTGAGCACCTGAATGAAGGGGTCAAACGCACGCCGCAATAATGGCGACATGCCAATCAAAAACCCCAACGGAATCGCAACGATGCAGGCAATCAAAAATCCCAATCCGACGCGGCCCAAGGAATACGCTAGCTGGATGGCGATACCCTTGTCGTTCGGGCCGTTGTCGTAGAACGGGTTCGAGAGCTGCTTGACCACAGTTGCCCCCATCTGCGTGAGCGTCGGAAAGCCGGTGGTCTTGGCCGCCTCGCCCGCCACCGGCGCGCTCTTGCCCATGAGCTTGTCGTACTCGGCCTGCTCGCTCGAGACTGCCGCAGCTGGCGCGGGTTGCGCAGCGGTTGGCAACGTCAACGCATGCCATACGGCGAGCACAAATACCAGAATTAGTGCTGAGACCAGCCCTGCCCGAAATTCGAGCGACTTGAAAATCGCAGAACTCATCGCATCAAGCCGCGAGCTTGTTGATCTTGAAGCTCTTGATGTATTCCTCGGGCGTTGTCGGATCGAAGTCTTTGCCCATGACCTTGAAGCGCTTGTAGTTGCCCGCTTCGGTCTGCCAGCCTGCCTCCGCCATGTACTTTTTGGCGTCGGTGATCATGAACACTTTTTCTGCGATCTGCTTGTAGTTCACGTCGCCCTTGACGTATCCCCACCGCTTCATCTGAGTGAGGATCCACACCGCCATGCTGTGCCATGGCACAGGCTCAAAGTTCGCGCGATCCGGCACGTTTTTGACGCCGCCCAAACCGTCGGCGTACTTGCCCGTGAGCACCTGATTGATCACCGTTTCGGGCTGATTCAAGTACGCAGCGGGCGCGATGGATTTAGCAATAAGCGAGCGATTAGACGGCTCTTTCGCCATGTAGGCAGCCGAGATGAGTGAGCGATACAACGCCGCAAATGTGTTCGGGTTCTGCTTGATGAACTCATCTGACACGCCGAACGCGCAGCAGGGGTGACCGTCCCAAATTTCCTTCGACAGGATGTGGATGAAGCCCACTTCGTCGTACACCGCACGCTGGTTGAACGGGTCAGGCCCGAGGAAACCATCGATGTTTCCGGCGCGCAGATTCGCCACCATTTCCGGCGGCGGCGTGACGCGGATTTGCACGTCTGTGTCGGGGTTGATGCCGTTCTCGGCGAGGTAATAGCGCAGCAAAAAGTTGTGCATGCTGTATTCAAACGGCACAGCAAACTTGAAGCCCTTCCAGTCTTTCGGGTCGCGTTTGTCTTTGTGCTTCACATGCAGCGTGATGGCCTGACCATTGGTGTTTTGAATAGTCGCGACATTCATGTTCACCTGATTGGAGCCGAGGCCCATCGTCATCGCAATTGGCATCGGCGCCAAAAAGTGCGAAGCGTCATGCTCCTTATTGATCATTTTGTCGCGGATCAGCGCCCAGCCGGCCGTCTTGTTCAGCGTGACGTTCAGCCCCTGACGTTTGTAAAAACCCAGCGGATCCGCCATGATGATCGGCAAGGCGCAGGTGATGGCGATGAAGCCGA